>CAMASZ010000031.1 GCA_945861125.1 Rickettsia typhi
TGGGACGAATTGCTTCATGAGCTTCTTGAGCATTTTTAACTTTGCTTTTAAAAATATTTGGAGTTTGTGGCAAATACTCATCACCGTACAAGTTTATAATTTTATTACGAGCCTCAATTATTGCTTCCTTAGAAACATCTATTGAGTCAGTTCTCATATAGGTAATTAAACCTTGAGAAATTCCGTCTATTTCTATTCCTTCGTAAAGTTTTTGAGCTATTAACATTGTTTTAGAAGTTGAAAATCCTAGCTTTCTTGCGGCCTCTTGTTGCAAAGATGAAGTTATAAATGGAGGATAAGAACGACGCTTAGCTTGTTTTTTAGTAATTGAAGAAACATAGAATTTTTTATTAATCAAATTTTGCTTGATTATATTGGCTTCTTCTTGATTAATTATTGAAAATTTTTCTAGCTTTTTATTGCTTATTTCAAATATGACCGCTTGAAACTCTGCGCCACTAGTATTTTCTAGATTAACCTTAATATCCCAATATTCTTGAGTTTTAAAAGATTCTATCTCTTCTTCTCGATCACATATCAAACGAAGAGCCACTGACTGAACTCTTCCGGCAGATCTACTACCCGGTAACTTACGCCATAAAACTGGCGATAATGTGAAACCAACCAAGTAATCAAGAGCTCTTCTTGCTTGTTGAGAATTTACTAAATCCATATCTATTTGCCTAGGATTCTTGATGGCTTCAAGAATAGAATTTTTTGTTATAGCATTAAAAACAACTCTTTCAATTTTTGTTGAAGATTTTATGGCTTTTTTTTGCTTCAACACTTCTAAAATATGCCATGCTATTGACTCCCCTTCCCTATCTGGATCTGGAGCTAGAATAATTTTTTGGCATGATTTTGCTTTATCAACTATTAATTTTACCTGCTTCGAAGCTTTAGAAGAAACTTCATAATGCATTTCAAAATTTTTTTTAGTATCAACAGAACCATCTTTACTTGGTAAATCACGAATATGTCCAAAAGATGCTATTACACTATAACCAGCGCCAAGATATTTTGAGATTGTTTTTGCTTTTGCAGGAGATTCAACTATAAGGAGGTTTTTCATTTTTACTTAAATCAATTATACATTTCTTCTAACTATTCTGCCTTTGCTTAAATCATATGTTGTCATTTCTACTTCAACCTTATCACCCTTAAGTATACGTATTTTGTTTTTGCGAATTTTACCAGAAGCATGAGCAATAATTACATGACCATTTTCTAATTCAACACGAAAAATCGTATTAGGTAAAACCTCGACTACAATTCCATTCATTGTAAGCAAATCTTCTTTGGGCATAGATGGTATGATTTATTTTTATTATAATTTGATCTAAAGATTAGAAATGGTACTAGTAATTTAGTAAGATGTTATAATAAAGCTTGATATAATTCAATTGTTTAATTCTCTAATGCCTAAAACATGGCAAATTGCGAGGGTTAATTCGGCTCTATTTAAAGTATAAAAATGAAAATTATCAATTCCTTGATTATAGATAATTCTACATAATTCAGTTGCTACGATTCCAGCTACTAAATGTCTTGTATCATGTCTTTCATCAAGATTATCAAAAATATTTTCCATCCATTTTGGAATTAAAGCGCCACACATTTTAGAAAAATGCTTTACTTGTTTAACATTAGTTACCGGAAGTATTCCTGGAATTATCGGAACATTAATATTTTTACTTCGACATTTATCAACAAATCTTAAAAAAACATCAGAATCAAAGAAAAACTGAGTAATAATACGATCCGCTCCGGCGTCAACTTTGGCTTTCAGATTTTCAATATCTTCTTCTAATGTTCTTGATTCTGGATGTTTTTCTGGATATCCTGCAACTGAAATTTCAAAATTTATACCGTCTTTACTCATCAATTTTATTGCTTCAACCAATTCATTAGCATGCTTATATCCATCTGGATGAAGTTGATAATTAGGACTAGAAGCTGGCATATCACCCCTTAGAGCAACAATGTGACGAACACCAATTTTCCAATAAGAACGAAGTATTTCATCAATCTGCCCTCTTGATGCCGAAATACAGGTTAAATGCGAAGCTGGGGTTAGATTGGTTTCGTTAATAATTTTTCCAATAACCTGATGAGTTCTTTCTCGAGTTGAACCTCCTGCCCCATAGGTTACCGAAACAAAATTAGGTTGAAGATTTTTTAATTTTGATATTGCTTCCCATAATTTGATTTCCATTTCTTCATTTTTTGGCGGGAAAAACTCAAAAGAAACACTAATTTTACGATTATTAACAAATATCTCTTCTAATTTGTTAATATATTTTTTCATATAACTCTAGTGTGATAAATATTTTTCTACTTCTAATGCTGCCATACATCCAGTTCCAGCTGCGGTTACCGCTTGACGATATATTTTATCTTGAATATCTCCAGCAGCATATATTCCTGAAATATTAGTAGCGGTAGAATTTGGCTTTGTAATTAAATAACCTTCAGCATCAATTTCGATACCGCTATTTTTAAAAATATCAGAATTTGGCTTATGTCCAATAGCAATAAAAATACCATCAATCTTAATATTTTTAATTGAACCATCAATGATATTTTTCAAATCTGCACTAGTTACAAATTTAGGATTTTCATTTCCAATAACTTCTTGAAGGGTATGATTCCAAATAACTTCAATTTTTTTATTAGCAAATAATCGATCTTGTAAAATTTTTTCACCACGAAATTTATCGCGACGATGCACAATATAAACTTTTGAAGCATGATTAGTCAAATACAAAGCCTCTTCCATTGCGCTATTACCCCCACCAACAACCATTACTTCTTTATTTCTAAAAAAGAAACCATCACAAGTTGCACAACCAGATACACCAAAACCTTGATATTTTTTTTCAGATTCTATTCCAAGCCACCTAGCTTGGGCACCGGTACATATAATTATTGCATCAGATTCATAAATATCACCAGATTCACCGAATAATTTGAACGGCTTATTAGAAAAATCAACTTTTGTAATATGGTCAAAAATAATGCTGGTTCCAACATGAGTAGCTTGTTTCTCCATTTGCTCCATAAGCCATGGACCTTGAATTGCAGTAGCAAATCCAGGAAAATTTTCTACATCAGTAGTAATTGTTAACTGACCACCAGGCTGATTGCCATTAATTAAAATTGGTTTTAGATTAGCTCGAGCACAGTAAATTGCCGCCGTATACCCAGCAGGACCAGAGCCAATTACAATTACTTTAGTTTTTATAATATTTGCCATAGATAAAATTAATTCATGAACATTCCGCCATTTACATGCAGAGTATTTCCAGTAATGTAAGATGCTTCTGCACTAGCAAGAAAAACTACTGCACTGGCAATTTCGGATGCTAAACCCATTCTACCAGCTGGAATTTTAGAAATTATTGTTGTCTTTTGTTGTTCATTTAAAATTTCAGTCATTGGACTTTGAATAAAACCCGGTGCAACACAGTTAACGGTTACATCACGCGAAGCTACCTCTTGAGCAAGAGATTTAGTCATTCCAATTATTCCAGCTTTTGAAGCTACATAATTACATTGTCCAGGATTACCAGTAACACCCACCACAGAAGCGATATTAATTATTCTGCCATTTTTTCGACGAAGCATTTTTTTTATTGCGCTACGATTTAAAACAAAAGTTGATTTTAAATTAACGTCTATTACCTGTTCAAAATCCTCATCTTTCATTCTTAAAATTAAATTGTCTTTAGTAATTCCGGCATTACAAACCAAAATGTCAATCTGACCAACCAATTCTTCAGCCTTATCAAACAATAATTCTACTTGCGCTTTATTAGAAAGATTACAGGCTATATGTTTTGTATCGTTATTCAATTGCATAGCTAATTGCTTAAGCTTTTCTTCATTAGTTCCTGAGATCACAATTTTAGCACCTTGTTGAATTAATGCTTTGGCAATTTCTGAACCTATACCACCTGTAGCTCCAGTTACTAAAGCATTTTTTCCATTAATTTTGAACATAAATTTTAAAAAATTAAATTGAAGTCTATAGAAATATTTATTTGTTTATTATATCAATCAATCTTTCCATTTTCTGAATATCATTTTTTTTATAACCAGAATTTTTTTCTTGGGGATTTTCTTCCTCCTGCAAAGGCTTTTTAATTAAATCTTGCTCAATAATATCATTAGCCTTTTCTTCAACAATTTCGTTAACTTTATTTTCTAATAATTTTTGATCTGAAATAATTTTTTGAAAATTTTTACTTACAGAATTAAAAACACCATTAACAACCGGATCAACAATCCTACCAGAAGTTTTTATAATTCCATAACATTTTGCTTCTTTTATGAAAACTGGGGTATCTTTCTGATAATCAATTGGTTTATTATTAGCAATTAAAAATTTATAGATGGTGAAATAAAGCGAATAAAAAAGCCCAAAAACTAAAAGACTCTTACCAACTGCAAAAGCTATCCCCATTATTTTGTCAAGCCATTTTGGAAAATTTTCTTTAATTGTAGTTGATAATCCCGAAGTTGAAAAGGCAATAGCTAAAAAACATATAGTAAATAAAATGGTTCTAAGGAATATATCTAAAGCTATCTTACTAGAAAAGTAGGGAGAAAGAGGCTCTATAAGCAATGGTGTTAAATAATATGATATCAAAAAAGATATTATCCAATTTAAAATAGAAAAAATTTCTTTTACAAAGCCACGAAAGAAGGCAATTAATACAAAAGTCAAAGTTATTGAAAAAAATATTATATCTAAAACGTTAAAAGTTGTTGCCATATTTTATTTATTTATAAGTCTTATAAATGGTAATTTTTTTAGAGAATCTTTTATTGATTCAAAACTAATATCTTTATTGCAAAATTCTAGGTCAAGTTCAGAAAATTTAGAGTTTGCAAAAGACTTGAATTTTGATTTTAGTTTTTCAAATTTCATTACTTTTTCAATCTCTTTATCGATTAGCAATTTAGTTTCACTTAATTCATCTGAATTATCATTTAGGAATTTTGATAAAACTCTAATAATAATTTTAGACAGAATTAATCTTTTGGTATAAAAATTATAATCAGTAGAGCTATCTTTTATTGATAACCAAATAAAATCAGCTATTAAATAACTTGATTTCATTGCTGTTGCAACCGGTCTTACACCTACATTTATATTGCAAAGGTTTTTAGGGTCTAGATAAAAATTGATCAATCTCCTTATTGCGATCTTATTATTTTTTTCTATGATAAAGCGATTATAAAGAAAGATCAAGATTTTCTCGCGAATTTTTTTTTGATGAAAGTTTTCAATTTTTAAAATTTCATCATAAGTTTTTTGATTGTTATAACTAATAAAGAATTCTGCAAGATCAATAATTCCATTTTCAAAAATTATTTTTTGATATGAAGGATTAATTTCTGATTCTTCAAATGCTTGAATCATGGCTTTTTCTGACCATCCTTCTGTCTCAGATATTTTTAAAAAATTCTTTAAAATTTTTTCTTTATTTTTGTAAGAATCTATTAACACAAATTAAAAATAAATTATGGCACTGTCGCAAATCAAGTTTTTTTAAGAAATTTTTATGATTATAAAATTTTTGAAAGGTAAGCGTACCTAGATGTACGTGCGTTTCAAAAATTTTAGAATTGTGAAAATTTCAACAAAAAAGTTGATTTGCGACAGTGCCATTATTAAAACTATAATTTTAAATTAAAAGGTTTTGGTTAAAAATCTATAAAAAACGTGTAGTTGCGTTAGCACGACTTAAAAATAAGTTTCGCATACGTAGCACCAATTACAATGGTATTATTTACAAAAAATTAAATTTTTTAATTAAATGATTACTTCATCAAAATTACTACCAGTTCACAAAAGATTTGATATAATATTTTCCCATGGAAAAGGGGTTTATCTTTACGATACCAATAACAACAAATATTTAGATTTTGGCTCTGGCATAGCTGTTAACGCACTTGGACACTGCCATCCAAAAATGGTTCAAGCTATTACTAAGCAAGCTAAAAAACTATGGCACATTTCTAATATATTTAACTCGGAAGAACTAAACAATTATGCCGATAAAATTACCAACGCTACTTTTGCAGATTATGTATTTTTTTGCAATTCAGGCGCTGAAAGTATTGAATGCGTTATAAAAATGATTCGAAGATATTTTTTTAGCAAAAATCAATCAAATAAAAATAGAATAATTACTTTTACTGGTGCTTTCCACGGCCGAACCATTGCAACAATTTCAGCAGCTGCAAAGAAAAAATATTTAGAAGGTTTTGAACCAGCTCTTCAGGGCTTTGATAATGTTGAATTTGGTAATATTGAAGCTGTAAAAAAAGCTATAACTGAAAACACTGCTGGAATATTAATTGAACCAATCCAAGGTGAAGAAGGAATTAGAGTTGTTGATAAAAAATTTATGCTTCAATTAAGAGAGTTGTGCAATCAAAACAACATGCTTTTAGCACTTGATGAAGTTCAATGCGGAATGGGTAGAACTGGATTTTTATTTGCTCATCAATATTACAACATAACACCAGATTTAATTGCTACCGCCAAAGCTATTGCCGGAGGTTTTCCGATGGGTGCATGTTTAGCTACGAAGGAAGTATCTAGCGCAATGACCGCTGGAGTTCATGGCACAACATATGGAGGCAATCCCTTAGCTATGTCAGTTGCTAATGCGGTTTTTGAAGTAATAAATAATCAAAAATTTCTCAAAAAGGTAACAAATAATGGCAATTTTTTAAAAAAAGAATTGGTTAAAATACAAAAACAATATCCAAATATTATTGATGAAATCAGAGGAATTGGGCTAATGCTTGGTATTAAGATAAATCAAAATATCGAACATAATGAAGTGGTAAAAGTTTTTATTAAAAATAAACTACTCACCGTTCCAGCGGGAGAAAATGTTATTAGAATTTTACCACCACTAATTATTAACAAAAACCAAATAAAAGAAGGAATCGAAAAAATTCGTAACGCTATTTCTCACTTTTAAATTAAAATTATATGGATGAAAAAAATCTTGACTATTTTTTACAACAAAAAAAAGAAGTTATTGGTGTAAAAAAAATCATTGCTGTAGCCTCAGCCAAAGGGGGTGTTGGAAAGTCAACTATAGCCTGTAATATTGCTGTAGCACTTGCAAAAAAAAATTTAAATATTGCTTTGGTTGATGCGGATATTTATGGTCCATCAATTCCTCATATCATGAATATTAACAAAGCTCCTGATCAAAAAAATAACCTTATTCTTCCAATAATTTCTCATAATGTTAAGTGTATTTCTATAGGATCGATAATTGATATTAATTCAGCTGGAATATGGCGTGGTCCAATGATAACTAAAATTCTTAATCAATTAATTAGAAGTGTAAATTGGCAAAGCGACAATAAAGAAGTAGATATAATGATAATTGATATGCCTCCAGGAACTGGAGATATTTACCTCAGTATTGCTGAGAAATTTGCAATTAATGGAGTTATTCTAATATCAACACCACATTCTTTATCAATTATTGATCTAGTTAGATCGGTTGACTGCTTTAAAAAACTGAATGTTAAAATTTTAGGTTTAATTCAAAACATGTCATATTTAGAAATTAATAATCAAAAACAATATATTTTTGGAAATGACGGAGTAAAAAAACTAGCGCAACAACTTAATTTACCATTTATTGGAGATATTCCAATTTGTCAAAAAACTTCCAACCCCAATAACCAAAACAACTTAGCAACCGATATTTATTTATCTTATCAAGATATTTTTCTTGATATAATAAAAAGTATTATTTCATCTGGATAATACTATTTTAACTGATTATCGAGAAAAGAAAATTGATCATATTTTTGCATAGAAATTAAATCGGCAATAATCTTTGATGATCCACAAGACAAAGTCCAACCCAATGAGCCATGACCAGTATTAAGAAATAAATTACCATATTTTTTAACTTCGCATATTAAAGGTATGGAGTTTGATCTAAATGGCCTAAAACCGCACCATTCTTTGATATCATTTAAATTGCCACAATCTGAAAAAGTGGCAAAGGTTTTATTTTTTAGAAAATTTAAGTTTTTTTTGTTAAAAGAGTTTTTATGACCACAAATTTCAATTGTTCCAGCTATTCGAAATATATTATCTAAACGACTATAAACAATTTTGTTTTCCGGATCAGTTAAAGACATTTTTGGCGCTAGAAATTCATCATCGCATTTTATTGATAAACTATAGCCTTTAACTGGATAAATTTTGCTATCTATATCAATACCACTAAGAAGCTTTATACCCAGAGCACCAAGAGCATAAACATATTTATCAGCAACGAAAACTCCATCACTAGTATTAACACCAGTAATTTTTTTATGATTAGTAAAAATATTTCTTATCTCTACTCCATATTTAAAATTAACTCCATATTTTTGAGAACATATTTCTTGCAACTGCTTAGCAAAAAGAAAACTATTTCCAGACTGATCTTCTTCATAAAATATTCCACCAACTAATTTTTTTTCATCAAAAAGTTTAATTAGGGTTGGCTCTTTTTTAAGACATTCTTCTGCATTTAAAATTTGAATATTTCTACCTATAAATTCTAGCTCTTCAATTTCTTTAATTGCCAAATCAAATAATTTTTTGTTGCGGTAGAAATGCAAAATACCGTCTTTTTTATAACTAAATTTTATATTTTCTCTAACAACAATTTCCTCAAGACAATCTTTACTAAAGATACCTAAATTATACAGATTTTCACTAGATTTATTAGCTATTGTATTTTTTGAATTACAAGAAAATTCGTAAAACCATTTTAAAAAGTTTTTATCTAAAATTTTTGGAACAGTTAAATATGAATTTGGTTTTATTAATTCCTTATATAAGGAAAATAATGAAGATTTTTTAGACCAAGTTTCGACATGAGAATAGCTAAGCTGACCGCCATTGGCAAAAGAACATCCTAAAGCACAAGTATCTGACCTATCGATTACCATAACCTCATGACCATTTCTAGCTAAATAATAAGCGGTAGTAACTCCAATTATTCCCGCTCCTAAAACAATTATTTTCATTATAAAATTTATTTATCCCATCTTTAAAGTTTTAAAAAATTTTATTTAAAGATTATACTTGGTATTAAATTATACCAAATCCCATCTTTAAATCAAATTATAACAAAATATTTTTGCCAGTCGTGCCCTAGGGCAACGACACGATTTTTGAGATAAAAATCTTTAAAAAATGAAGTCGTATATCCATGCGGCTGAGGCTTTTTGAAGATTTTTTTACCAAAAATATGAAGTTAGAATTTGAATATCCTATTAAATATTTAAAGATGGGATTTGGTATTAATACCATTTCCCATTTTAAAATAAACATTCTTCACAAAAATTTTTAGATAAAAAAGTCAAAAAACAAAATGCTGTATACCAATACAACGTGAGGCCCATACAAAAAAGCCTTCTAGATTTTTTAGCAAAAATTTTAAAGAAGATGTTTAATAAAATTCTTTAGTATAATTTAAAATGGAAAATTGTATCATACTAAATCCAATCTTTAAATCAAATTATAACAAAATACTTTTGAGATAAAAATTTTTAAAAAATGAAGCTGTATACCTATACAGCTGAGGTTTTTTAGAGATTTTTAACAAAAAAGATGAATCTTAATTTGTAAATACTTAAATGTATAATTTAGGATTGGAAATGTTATTAATTACCAGAAAACACTGATGAAGTAATAATATGGGTTATTAATTTTTAATTGAACTATAAGACAACCCCAGATAATCCATCAATTTTTCTTTCTGAATCTGGTTTTATTTGAGAGGAAGGTCGCTCTAAAAGAACCTCTACTAATTTAGTTAATATAGTTTCATTAGTATTATCAGAATCTTTAAAAAAATCTAATTCACTAAT
>CAMASZ010000032.1 GCA_945861125.1 Rickettsia typhi
AAATGATTACTGATTTTTTAGAGGTGAATGTTTTTTTTTGAAAGCTAATTAGTTTTTAAAAAAATGACATTAAAAAAGGATTTTAAAAAAAACTAATTTCCTAGTGTTGCAAAGTTGGAAAAGTTGGAGGGTAATAAAAATTTATGCTAAGTCCCATCTTGCTCTTGGCTTAAAGTTCAGATCATCAAATTTACCAGCTAATAATTTTTCTATCCCCACCCACGCTATCATTGCAGCATTATCGGTACACAATTTTAATGGCGGAGTAAAAACTTTTATATTATGTTTTTTTGCCCATATTTCTATATTTGAAAAAATATATCTATTACTTGCAACTCCACCAGCAATAACTAGTTTTTGAATTGGTAATTTTTGATTATTAAAGTTTATAACATTTTCTAAACGATTGATCAAGATGTCACTAACGGTTTTTTGAAAAGAAGCGCAAATATCAGCTTTATCTTGGATAGTAATTTCAATATCATTTTGATTATTTATTGCTGAATCTTTTTTCAATTTTTCTATTTCCCTTCTTACTGCAGTTTTTAAACCAGAAAATGAAAAATTAAAATTATGTTTTTCATTTTTATTATCGATTAATGGTTTAGAGAATTTAAATCTGTATGCATTACCAACTTTAGCAAGATTTTCAATTTCTGGACCTCCCGGATAAGGCAAATTAAGCATTTGTGCCACCTTATCAAAAGATTCACCAAGAGCATCGTCAATTGTTTCTCCTAATTTTTTATAGTTTCCAAGTCCATTTACTAGCAAGATTTGACAATGCCCACCCGAAACCAACAATAGCAAATAAGGAAAATTAAAATCAGCACTACTAAGTCTTATGGTTAAAGCATGTCCTTCAAGATGATTGATAGCAATAAAAGGTTTACGATGCACAGAAGCTAATGTTTTAGCGCAAACCATACCAACAATAACACTCCCAATTAAACCCGGTCCACAAGTGGCGCAAAAACCATCAATATCAGTAAAATTTAAATTAGCTTCTTTTAAAGCTTGAAGAATAAGTTGATCAATAATTTCAACATGCGCTCTAGCAGCTATCTCAGGAACAACTCCACCATAAATTTTATGAAGATCAATTTGAGATCTCAAAACATGAGAAATAATATTCTTTTTATCATCAACAATTGCTATTGATGTTTCATCGCATGATGTTTCTATCCCTAAAACTTTCATGATATATTTATTGATATTATTTATGATAAATATCTAGGTTACCAAATCTTGTAAATTCAGCATCAAAAAATAATTCTACCGTTCCAACTGGACCATTTCTTTGTTTAGCAATAATGATTTCTGCCTTATGAGCAACATCTTGCATTTCATTTTTCCACTTTTCAAAATTTTCTTTTTCAGATTCGGGTGGACGCTTACGCTCTTTGTAATAACTATCACGATAAATAAAGGCAACAACATCAGCATCTTGTTCAATTGATCCTGATTCACGCAAATCTGATAATTGTGGCCTCTTATCTTCTCTTTGCTCAACTGCACGAGATAATTGCGAAAGAGCGATAATTGGAATATTTAATTCTTTGGCAATTGCTTTTAAACCTTGAGTTATTTCTGAAATTTCTTGAACCCTATTTTCATTAGAACGAGTTGAATTACCTCGAATCAATTGCAAATAATCAATTACTAAAAAGGCTAAATTATTTTTACGCATCATTCTTCTAGCCCTAGTTCTAATAGTTGATATTGATAAAGCCGGAGTATCATCAATAAAGAAAGGTAATTTAGAAATTTCTGCACAACGAGTTGCTATAACTTCCCATTCATCTTCCGTTAATTTACCAGTTCGAAATTTTGTAGCATTAATACTTGATTCCATTGATAAAACACGAGCAGATAATTGATCTGATGACATCTCTAAAGAAAAAAAGCCAACTGCTTTTTGTTGATTTTTATCTTCAATATCATTATTCAAAAATTTACAAGCATTAATAGCAACATTGATACCAAGAGCGGTTTTTCCCATTGAGGGTCGGCCAGCCAATATAATCAAATCTGATTGTTGCATACCACTAAGAATTTTATCAAGATCAGCAAAACCAGTAGATACGCCGCTAATATGGCTATCTCTTTGCTTGGCAATCAAAGTTTTGTTAATGGTTTCTTTTAAGGAATAAGAAATATTATAAAAATCACCTTTTGAAGCTTTATTTTCAGATAAATTAAATAGACTTGACTCAGCAATTTCAATTTGCTCTTCGGCAGTTTTGTTTTGTTTACTGTTATAAACATTGTTAACTATATCTTCACCAATCATTACCAACTTTCTTTTTAAAGCAAGATCATAAATTATTTTACCGTAGTCAGCAATATCAATAATTCCTGAAGCTGAAGATAGTAGAGTTGAAAAATATTTTGTTCCACCAATTGCTTTTATCGAATCATCATTTTCAAAAAACTGTTTTAATGTTATTTGATTAGCAACTATGTTGATTTTTTCAATATTATGAAAAATTTGCGAGTATATTTTTTGATGAGCTGGCTCATAAAAATGCTCAGGAAACAAGAATTCATTAACCCTGTTAAGATATTCATTATTTAGAATTATTGTTCCAATAACAGCCTGCTCTGCTTCCATGTTAAATAACTCACTTTTAGTTTCTAATTTGGTTTCTAAAAATTTATCTTCTTTCACTTTAATTATGATTTAGAGTTGATTATCAACTACAATATTGACCAATTTATTTGCAACAATAATAATTTTCTTTATTGATTTGTTATCAATAAACTTTTTTACATTGTCATTTTGCAATGATATTTCTTTTATTTTCTCTTCATTGGTGTTTTTTGGCACTTCAATAACTGCACGTAATTTTCCGCAAACCTGTATTGCTATTGATACATTATCACTAACTAAAAAATCTCTACAAAATTTTGGAAATGTTGCATTTGATACCAAATCTGAATTACCCATTATTTTCCATAATTCTTCGGCAATATGGGGTATTATTGGTGAAATTAAAATCACTAGGTTTTTCAAGGCAAAGAAAACTACTTGCTGATTTTTTTGATCTTTAATTAATTCTTCATTACCACAAAACTTTTCTAACGCATTAGAAAATTCTCTTATTTTTGCAATAGCTCTATTGAATGCTAATTTACTGAGTTCTTCTTCGACATTTGCTATTGTAATATGGGTTAATTTTATAATTTCGATTTGTGATTTATCTAATTGCAATAAGTCATTTTGATTATCAAAATTATATTGATGCTCTTTTAAGTTATATTGTTTTACAAAAGATACTACTAATTTCCATAATCTATTTATGTAACGCCAAGAGCCTTCAATACCGCTATCTGACCAATCTAAATCACGCGAAGCTGGAGTGTCTGATAACATAAATAGTCTTGCCGTATCTGCACCATAAGATTCAACAATCTTAGCAGGTTCAACCACATTCTTTTTTGATTTACTCATTTTTTCACTTCTACCAATTACTAAATCTTCTTTAGTTTCTTTGTGAATATATCTATCTTTTTCAACCTCTAAAGCTTCGCCAGCATAAACCCAATTACCCAACTTATCTTTGAAAGTATTGTGACAAACCATTCCTTGTGTAAGCAAGTTTTTAAATGGTTCATTAAAATCTAGATAACCACATTTTTTTAAAGCTTTAGTAAAAAAACGCGAATAAAGCAAATGTAATACCGCATGCTCTACACCTCCAATATATTGATCAACCGGCATTACTTTGTTAACTAAATCTTTATCAAAAGCATTGCTATTTTTTGGACAAATATATCGCAAAAAATACCAAGAACTTTCAAAGAAAGTATCAAAAGTATCGGTTTCCCTAATAGCATTATAAACTTTTCCATCATGATCAGTATATTTAGTATATTTCCAAGTCGGATGTAAAGCTAAGGGATTTCCAACACCCGTAAACTCAACATCTTTAGGAAGTTCAATGGGTAATTGATCGTCTGGTACTTTTACAACTCTACCATCTTCTAAATATAAAATTGGAATTGGACAACCCCAATATCTTTGACGAGAAACTCCCCAATCACGTAAACGATAATTAATCTTTTTTTGAGCAACTTTTTTAGCTAGCAACATTTCAAAAATTTTTTCTTTAGCCTGTTGACAATTCAAACCATTAATTATTTGTGAATTTATAATTACTCCATCTTCTAAATATGGCAATACAACGTTTTCTAAACTAGCTGGGGCAACTACCTGCTTAATCGGCAAATTATATTTTTTAGCAAATTCAAAATCTCTTATATCGTGAGCAGGACAGCCAAATATTGCTCCCGTACCATATTCCATTAACACGAAATTAGCAATATATACTTCTAGCTTTATACTTGAATCAAGCGGATGAAATACTTGAAGACCTGTATTAATTCCTTTTTTTTCTAGCTTTTCAAGGGTTTGCTCATCAACAGCATTTTTATTAGAATCATCAATAAAACTTTTAATTTTACTGTTATTTTTTGCCAACTCTAGGGCGATTGGATGATGCGTTGAAATTGCTAAAAAAGAAGCTCCGTATATTGTGTCTGGACGAGTTGTATAAATGCTAATATTTTTTTTCGATGAATTTTGAGAATCAATTATTTCAAAATCAATAATTAACCCCTCACTTTTACCAATCCATTTTTCTTGCATTGATAAGACTCTTTCATCCCAACCATGAAGATTTTTTAATTCTTGCAATAATTCTTCTGAAAATTCTGAAACTTTGAGAAACCATTGTTTTAACTTTTTCTTTTCAATTAAAGCGCCACTTCTCCAGCCCCTACCATCAATTACTTGTTCATTTGCTAAAACAGTATTATCAACAGGATCCCAATTTACAAAAGACTCTTTTTGATATGCTAGTCCTGCATCAAAAAAATCAAGAAAAAATTTTTGTTCGTGCTTGTAATATTCTGGTAAACAAGTAATTACTTCCCTTTGCCAATCAATTGATAATCCTATTGAATTAAGCTCCTTACGCATATTTTCAATATTAGCAATTGTCCAATCTTTAGGATGAATTTTGTTTTGTAGAGCAGCGTTTTCTGCTGGTAATCCGAAAGCATCAAATCCCATTGGATGTAAAACATCAAATCCTTGTAATTTCTTAAATCTAGCTACAACATCACCAATAGTATAGTTTCGTAAATGACCCATATGAATTTTTCCTGATGGATAAGGAAACATTTCGAGTATATAATATTTAGGCTTATTTAAAGAATTATTAAATTTAAAAATATTTTTTTCTTGCCAAATTTTTTGCCACTTATGCTCAACATTTTTGTGGTCGTAGTTTGTTATTTCTTGTTGCATTTAAAATATATTATACATTTTTAGACAAAAAATGAAATTAATAAATTGAGAATCTTGACACAATTATGTTATGGTTCTATTTTAAATAAAGGAACTGGGTAATATCAAATCGTAACTTTAAAAGTCTAAAAATTATCAAAAGCCTTGATTATTATGCACAAACAAGACTTTTATTTTTAGCGATAAACTATAAATCCAACTACAAACCAATTACAATAGTTTTAAAAAACTAATTCATAACTCAATTTTTAAGCTTCTCTTACAAAAATTTTAAAGTTAGAATTTAAAAATCCAAATATATATTTTCAACCAAATTAAATTTTATGAATACAGAATATACTTTATCAATTATTAAGCCAGATGCAACCAGAAGAAATATAACTGGAAAAATCAACGCTAAATTTGAATCTCAAGGTTTAAAAATTGTTGCTCAAAAAATGTTAAAACTTTCAACTAAAACAGCTGAAGAGTTTTATGCAATTCACAAAGAAAGGCCATTTTACAAAGATTTAGTAAAATTCATGACTTCAGGACCAGTAGTAGTTCAGGTTTTAAAAGGTGAAAATGCCGTCAATAAAAATCGTGATATAATGGGCGCCACCAACCCAGCAAACGCTAAGGAAGGAACAATCCGCAAAGAATTTGCAGAATCAATTGAAGCAAATTCAGTTCATGGCTCAGACAGTTTAGAAAATGCCGAAAATGAAATCTCTTTCTTTTTTACTGCTAGCGAAATTGTTGAGTAACTATTAAAATTAGTCATTTATCACATCGCGTGATACAAAAAAGTAAAATAAATTCCGCCCTACTTCATGGGATTCCAAAACATGTATGTCAATGGAGCATACAAACAATTTTATATTAAATATCAATGAATTCATTTCAAAAAATTATTTTTGATCTACAGAATTTTTGGTCATCAAATGGTTGTGCTATTATTCAACCAATAGATATTGAAGTTGGCGCCGGAACTCTTCATCCCTACACAGTTCTAAAAGCACTTGGTAAAAAAAAATGGCATGTCGCCTATACCCAAGCCAGTAGAAGGCCTACCGATGCTCGCTATGCTAAAAACCCAAACCGCTTGAGTCACTACTATCAATTTCAAGTTATTTTAAAGCCTGCTCCAAAAAACATTAAAAGTCTTTATCTTGAAAGTCTTAACTTAATTGGTCTTGATACTAAAAAAAATGACATTCGATTTGTTGAAGATGATTGGGAAAATCCATCAGTTGGAGCTTCTGGCCTTGGTTGGGAAGTTTGGTTTAACGGTATGGAAATTACCCAATTCACCTATATGCAACAAATTGGCGGAATTGAGTGTGAAACAATCCCCGTTGAGTTGACCTATGGTCTTGAAAGAATTGCTATGCATGTTCAGCAAGTTGAAAACATTTTTGAAATCAATTGGAATGGTGAACGAGGAGATAAAAAAGTTACTTATGGCGACATTTTTATTCAAAGCGAAACCGAAAATTCAGGATATATTCTTGAATATTCTAATACTGAAAATTTAATAAAAAATTTTTTTGAACATAAACAACAAGCAATTTTTTTAATTGAAAAAAAACTTGCATTTCCAGCATATGAGCAAGCACTAAAGGCCAGTCATATTTTGAATCTACTTGATGCAAAAAATATTCTTTCTGTTAATGAAAGAGCATCATATATTAATCAAGTTAGAAACATTGTAAAATCAATATGCGAAATTAATCTAGAAAAAGAATAACTTAAAATCTTAAAACTATGAAAGAATTTTTTCTAAACTCAACTAATTCAGTATTCGAACTACCGTTCTTGGGATTGGTAATTTCAATATTTTGTATTTATTTTGCTTTCAATAAATATAGACCGTTAACATATATCATAACTTTTTCCATTTATCTAATAAGTCTTAATCTATCAAAAATATTTTGGATATTTTACTTATCACTAATAATAATATTCAGCGTTCCAAAAATTAGAATATCAACTATTACTTCTTTAGTTGTTGCTTTGATCAAGAAATTAGATTTACTTCCAAAAATATCAGAAACAGAAAAAATTGCCCTAACATCAGGAACAATATGGGTTGATGGTGAATTATTTTCAGGAAGTCCCAATTTTAAATATATTAACTCACAAAAATTACCAAAACTAACCAAAGAAGAAATTTCATTTCTTGAAAATGATGTAGAAGAAATTTGCAAAATATGTATCGATTATGAAGTACAAAAACTTCGCGATCTTCCTGAAAAAGTATGGGATTATCTTGCAGAAAAAAAATTTTTTGGCATGATAATTCCTAAAGAATATGGTGGCCTAGGATTTTCAGCTTATGCTCACAGCTGTGTAATTGAAAAACTATCTTCACGATCTGTTCCGTTAGCAATTACCGCCATGGTTCCAAATTCACTAGGACCAGCAGAACTACTACTTCATTATGGCACCAAAAAACAAAGAGAACATTACTTACCAAGACTAGCTGATGGTCGAGATCTTCCTTGTTTTGCATTAACTGAACCAAATGCTGGAAGTGATGCAACTTCAATAATTTCTAACGGAATTATTTTTAGAGATGGAAATAATGAGATTAAAATAAGATTAAATTGGAATAAAAGATATATAACACTCGGAGCTTATGCAACAGTTATTGGTTTAGCTTTTCAGCTCAAAGATCCAGAAAATATTTTATTTGAAAATGAAGATGTTGGTATAACCTGCGCCCTAATACCTTACGATACCAAAGGAGTACGACAAGGAAGAAGGCATGATCCACTATCCACCCCATTCGTTAACTCACCAATTAATGGTGAAAATGTTATAATTGGACTTGATGCAATTATTGGTGAAAAGGATGGACTTGGTAAAGGCTGGAAAATGTTAATGGAATGCCTTGCTGCTGGTCGAGGTATCTCACTTCCATCAACAAGTTCTGGCGGTTCAAAGCTTGTTACTAGAGTTGTAACTGCTTACACTTCAATTCGTGAACAATTTGGAGTTGCGATAGCTAAATTTGAAGGAGTAGAAGAAGTTATGGCTAGAATAATTTCTAGAACATACGCTCTTGATGCAATGAGATCATTTACTGCTGGATCAGTTGATTCTGGCGCTAAACCAGCAGTCGTTTCAGCAATTGCCAAATATCACTCTACAGAAATTTTTCGTCAAAATATTAATGATGGTATGGATATAATCGCTGGAAGCGGAATAATCAGAGGTAAGCGCAATATTCTCGCTAACGCTTATTTTTCGGCACCAATTTCAATAACAGTTGAAGGCTCCAATATCATGACACGAAGTCTTATTCATTTTGGACAAGGAGCTATAATGTGCCATCCATACTCTTACAAAGAAATGATTGCATTAGAGCAAAATAATATAGTTGATTTTGATAGAGCCTTTTTTGCTCATATTGCTCATTTAATATCAAATTTTGCCAGATCAGTTGTTTTATCTCTTACCAGAGGCTATGTTATTAATTTCTTTAAAAAAGACTTAATTTCTAAATATGAAAGAAAAATTTCATGGTGTTCTGCAACTTTTGCTCTACTTGCTGATATAGCAATAGCAAGGTTTGGTGGCAATTTGAAGCGCAAAGAAAAAATCAATGGTCGATTTGGAGATATTTTATCTGCAATGTATATTAGCGTTTCAATTTTAAGAAAGTTTGATTGTAATGGTAGAAAAAAAGAAGAAGAGCCAATTGTTGAATATGCTTTAAAAGAACAACTCATTAAAGCGCAAAATGCTTTTGATGGATTATATCAAAACCTATTTGGCTGTTATTCCAAAATATTACTTTTTCCATTTTCATTGTGGTCAAAATTTAACTCAATATCATGTCCACCTAGCGATTACTTATCTCATCAGGTGGTTAAAGATACCACTAAAAATGGCTATCTAAGAAATTCACTAACCAAGGGAATCTATGTTTCATATCAAAAAGATGATAATCTTGGTAAACTAGAAAACGCCTTATTAATTCAAGAAAAGTGTGAATTAATTAAAAACAAAATCAAATTGGCTATTAAAAATAAATTATTACCTAGAAAAAACATTTATCAACTTATAAACTTGGCCTATAAAGAAGCTATAATAAATTTAGAAGAAAAGCATTTAATAGAAGATGCTGAAAAAATTTTGTTAGATGCTGTACAAGTAGATGAGTACACTCTTGAAGAATATAAAAAAACTCATTAGCCAATGATTCTGATAATAGATAATTATGACAGTTTTACCTATAATCTATATCACTATTTTATTGAGTGCGGTGAAAAAAATGTTTTAGTAAAAAGAAATGATCAAATTTCTATTTTAGAAATAAAAAATCAAAAACCTAAAGCTATTGTTCTATCTCCCGGTCCATGCACTCCTAATGAAGCAGGAATTTGCCTTGATGTAATTAAAAATTTTAAAGGAAATATTCCAATTTTTGGAGTTTGTCTTGGTCATCAAACTATTGGTCAAGCATTTGGAGGTAGAATTATTAAAACAACTCCAATGCATGGTAAGATAAGCGAAATTTATCATAACAATAAGACATTATTTAACAATATCCCCTCACCTTTTAAAGCTACACGTTATCATTCATTAATA
>CAMASZ010000033.1 GCA_945861125.1 Rickettsia typhi
ATAAGTGGAGAATTATTTGAACTCGAGGCTTCTGGAGTATTCCCTCCATTTAACCAGTACTTTTTCCCATCAACATTACTATGCATAAATGTGTGAATTATAGGGCTTGGCGAAGTATAGGCCGGAACCGAATAGTCAAAAAAATTAACTCCCGCAACTCCATATTGACCAACTCTTATTGTAGTGTTATTAAAATATCCTAAATGAAAATTACCGGCAGTTCCGCCAATAAAAAAATTATTATTACCAGTAGATCTTCTTTGCTCTACAACTATAAAAGTATATGAATTATTTATTAAGCTAGATCCATCAAAAGTAAGATAGTCATTAACACCGTCAAATCTAATTCCTGGTATCGCTCCGTTAAAAACATTTTCATAAAATTTAGGACGATTTACCACTGCTGGAGGCAGGGCGTTGTTTTTATTAGTTGATTGAATATTATTGTCATACCAAATAGTAATATCAGTTGCATCTTGCTCTTCTGCATCATTAAAGCTTCTTTCTGAACTAGTTTCAAGCCATAACTGTAAATCTTTTATAGAAGGAATTGGAGAATTATTTGTAATGTTTTGAGCAGTTTGAAGTCTCATTTTAGTGACCAATCTAGAGCTTTGAGTAACACCTGCCACAAGAATTCCGATAATTAAAATTACTATTGATAATTCAATTAATGAAAATGCTTTTTTTTTGATAATTTGATTCATATTACAGCTTTTTATAGTCTTGAATATTGATTCCAAAAGCTTCAATACCAATTATAGATTTTTTTGAATTAGTTAAAAGGATCAAATTTTTTATACCCAAGTCAACAAGAATTTGCGCTCCTGTACCATAATTTCTAATAGTGTTAATAAATTTAGTTTTGTATAAATTTTCATCAAAAAATAATTCTGATATTTTTTCATTCGGTTGCCTAATTATTACCACAACCCCATTTCCATTTTTAGCAATTTTTTTCATCGCTTTTTGTAAAATTCCTGACCTTGGATCATTGGAGCTATGAAGGCAATCACTAGTGATGTTTAAGTGATGCATCCTTACTAATACTGATTTTTCATGTTCTATTTCACCTTTTATTAAAACAAGATGTTCAATGTTGTCAATTTTACTGCGATATATTTTAGCTAAAAATTCTCCAGCAATCTTGCTATTAAATTTTCTGGTTTCTACCAATTCAACTAACTTTTCATTCTTACGACGATATTCAATAAGATCGGCAATACTGGCAATTTTTAAATTATGTTTTTTTGCAAACTTCACTAAATCAGACATTCTAGACATTGTTCCATCATCATTCATGATTTCACAAATCACTCCAGAAGGATTCAAACCAGCAAGCTTTGAAATATCAACCGCCGCTTCCGTATGACCAGCTCTTACCAAAACTCCACCATTTTGTGCTTTTAAAGGAAAAATGTGTCCAGGGCTAACAATAGACTCTTTACCTTTTGTATTATCAATGGCAACCTTAATTGTTTTAGCTCTATCTTGCGCTGAAATTCCAGTGGCAATTCCATCTTTGGCCTCAATTGAAATTGTAAATGCAGTACGATGACGTGATTCGTTTTTAAGGGCCATTAGCGGTAGTTCTAATTGATTAACCCTTGATTCATCTAAAGCTAAACAAATTAAACCACGACCATATTTAGCCATAAAATTTATTTTTTGATCATCACACTTTTCAGCAGGTATAACTAAATCGCCTTCATTTTCTCTATTTTCGTCATCAACTAAAATAAATATTTTGCCACTTCTAGCTTCATCAATAATTTCTGGTATTGTGGATAAATAGTTATTTTTTTTTATCATAATTTTAGTGAAGTAGTTTTTGAAAAAATACCATTATTAAAATAAATATTGCAAAATTTAAACAATATTTTTAAGCGCTAAATATAAAATCTATCAATTTTATATTTGAAATTGAGGTTATTGTGATATTTTTTTATAATTAATTAGAAGATGAAAAATTACTTAACTTCATCAAATATCTAGCAATCAAATCGATTTCTATATTTACTAAATCTCCAACTTTAAGATATTGAAAATTAGTATTTAAAAAACTGTGCGGAATCAAATTAATTTTAAAAAAACTATCTTCAATTTCATTTACAGTTAGCGAAACACCATCTATGGCTATAGAGCCCTTTTGAACAATATATTTTGCTAAATTTTCTTTTAATTCGAAAGCAATTTGCCAAGAATCTTTAATTTTTTTAATGCTTAAAATCTTTACCGTATCATCAATATGACCAGATACTATGTGGCCCCCAAATTCATCACCAACTTTCATTGCAAATTCAACATTAATGGCTTGTTTTTTTTTCCAGTTTTTTAAAGTGGTTTTTTTTAAAGTCTCTTCTGAAGCTTGAAAATAAAGCGTTGTATTATTTTTTATTATTTTTTTTTTGATAAGAGTCAAACAAATTCCATTACAAGATATTGATGATCCTATTTTCAGCGCATTTGCAGACTTTTTTTTATGATTATTTATGGAAATTTTTAATAAACTATCTTTACTATCATCAATCTTAATTTCTTCTATTCTGGCTAGGTTAGTTATTATTCCTGTAAACATTATAATTTATATGAAAACTTACTAAATATCTGTAACATATGATTTTAAACTTAAATAATATATTAGTTTTAATTTAACTAATCTAATACCCTTTCCCATTCTAAATTATACTAAAGAATTTTATAAACATCTTCTTTAAAATTTTTGCTAAAAAATTTAAAAAGCTTTTTTTGTATGGGCCTCATGTTGTATGGGTATACAGCATTTCGTTTTTTAACTTTTTTATCTAAAAATTTTTGTGAAGAATGTTTATTTTAAAATGGGAAATGTTATAACTTGGTATTTTTGGCTAAAAAATTAACAACAATACTAGCTAAAATAATTTAGTAGTATCTAAGATATAGCAAATTGTAGTTTTACTTCTTTTTTAATTTTATTCATAGCATTTTCTTCGATTTGTCTAATTCTTTCACGAGATATATTGTAAAACTTACTTAGTTCTTCTAGAGTTGAAGGATTATCAGTTAGTTGCCTTTTTATTAAGATATCTTTCTCTCTTTCGTTTAAAGAAGAAAATGCTTTATCAAAGATAGTTTTTCTTTGTTCAAACTGTTGCTTTTTAATAATTATTTCTTCTTGATTTTCTTGTGATGAGGCAATTAAGTTTCCGACCTCTTCACAATCTTCACTATCACTATCAACAAGATTATTAAGAGAAACATCGGATTGTGATAATCTTGAATCCATTTCTATTACTTCTTTGCCTGATACATTTAAATCTGATGCTATTTTAGAAATCTTTTCTTCGGAAAGCATATTACCAGAACCATCTATACCAAGCTTCTTTTTTATTTTGTGAAGATTAAAAAAAAGTTTTTTTTGCGCCAAAGTAGTGCCAATTTTAACTAAAGACCATGAACGAAGAATATAATCTTGAATAAAGGCACGAATCCACCACATTGCATAAGTAGAAAAGCGAAAACCTTTACGAGGCTCAAATTTTTTAACAGCCTGAACTAAACCAAGATTACCTTCTGATACTAAATCTACCACTGGGAGACCATAATTTTTAAACTTCATAGCGATTTTTACTACCAATCTTAAATGACTCTGAAGAAGCGCTTTCGCTGACTCCATATCATTTTGTTCTGAATATTTAATGCTATAATTAAATTCCTCTTCTTGGGATAAAATTGGAAAACTATTGACTTGATTAAGATATTTCAAGAAACCACTACTACCGTATTTATCAGGTAGGGAGAAGTTAGTTGCTATGCTACTATTCATAAGATATCAAAATTTATTGGCAATGTAGTACAATGTACAATAAAATTATAGTGATTTTCTTCAAAAATTCAAGATAGGATTAAATATTTTTTATTGAAATTTTATATTTTTTAGACAAATAGGAAAAAACCTCTCTTCTTTCATTTATTTTTAAAGCTCTATTAAAAACTATTATTTCAGAAATTAAACCATTAAAATTTTCCGTAGAGCTAAGATTTGAACCAATAGTAAGACCATTGATAGAATTAGTTCCAGAATTAAATTTAACTCCTCCAAATAAAGTTGTTACATCATTTAAATATGCAGAAGAAGATGTTCCATTAATATAAACAGCTAGTACATAATCATAATTGTTTATAAAACTATTTGTGACAGAGTTAGAAGATCCAGAAACTCCAGCATCTAAACGAACCCTATCATTAGATATAGAAACTCTAAATTGAGGTTGACTCGAAGCCGAATCAAAAAGAGTTATGAAAGATGATGTAGTTGTATAGTTTGGACGAAAAACTATAAAGATTGTTGCCTGTGAAAAAGTTCCTTGCGCAAGACTAGCGAGCGAAATTTTTCCAGTACCACCAAAAGAAACAGAAGGTAGTTGATTAATTCCAGATTTTATATATACAACATCTACTCCAGCTGATTTAGTTAATTTATTGGTTTTATTGACAATTGAAAAAGGACTTACATCAAACCATTCTGTAATTTGAGAATTATTATATGCCTGACTTTCATTAAAAGAATTTTTCAAAGATGTTTCATACCATAAAGTAAGACCATTAATGTTATTAATATTTGATCTAGAAGTCAAAGCTCTGGCATTAGCAAGTCTACCAGTTGCAATTAAGTTTGCTCCTTGCAAAACTCCTATGATAATTCCACCAACCAAAATAAGAACAATTGATAATTCAAGCAATGTAAATGCTTTGGGCTTAGCTTTATTTTTGTACATAATTTTACTTAAAAATTATTTGTTATGATACTAATTCATTCCAAGTCAATGTTGGATTTTTTGCAGCCTTAACGTCATCAAGCCTTCTTCTTGGCGTGTTAATTGGATATTGGTGAAATTTATCACCATTACCTTCAGCAACTTCTTTAGCAATATAAAGCATGATGTCAATAAAATTATCAATTGTTTGTAGATTCTCCGTTTCAGTTGGTTCAATTAACATAGCACCTTGAACAACTAAAGGAAAAAATACTGTCATTGGGTGAATACCAAATTCAACTAAGGCCTTGGCAATATCAAGAGTTGTAACTCCTTGAGATTTTTGTATTTTATCAGTTAACAAACATTCATGCATACAATTTCCTTGGAAAGGAACGTGATAGTGATTTTTTAATTTTGTTAAAATGTAATTAGCAGAAATAACCGCATCTTCAGCTACCTTTTGTAAACCATCATTGCCATGAGAGAGCATATAAGTTAAGGCGCGGACATGCATTCCAAATTGTCCATTAAAACCTTTTACTTTACCACAAGAGTTTTTTGGTTTGATAAATTTAAATTTATCACCAATTTTTTCAACATGAGGTGAAGGCAAAAATTGAGCCAGTTCTTCGCGAACAGCTATTGGACCAGATCCAGGACCACCACCGCCATGAGGCGTTGAAAAAGTTTTATGTAAGTTAAAATGCATTACATCAACTCCAATATCAGCAGGACGAACCTTCCCTACAATAGCGTTATAGTTAGCGCCGTCGCAATAAAAATATCCGCCAATATCGTGAATCAATTTAGCAATTTCAATAATATTTTTCTCAAATTTACCGCAAGTATTAGGATTGGTAATCATTGTACCAGCAATGTTTTTACCATGTTCAGCAATTAATTTTTTAAAAATTTCTAAATCAACTAATCCTTCAGAATCAGAAGGAATTACTTTAATTTCAAAACCACAAATAGCTGCTGTTGCAGGATTAGTACCATGAGCTGAATCAGGAATTAAAACAATTTTACGATTTAGTTCACCCTTAACTTCATGAGCTTTTTTAATGACCAACATTCCAGCCAATTCACCTTGGGCTCCGGCCGCAGGAGCTAATGATACACCTTTCAAGCCAGTAAGTGTTGCCAACCAATTTTGCAAATTATACATCAATTCTAAAGCACCTTGAACCGTTGATTCATCTTGCAATGGATGAATATCAGCAAAACCGGGGAGACGAGCCATTTTTTCATTTAAACGCGGATTATGTTTCATGGTACAAGAACCAAGTGGATAAAAGCCAGCATCAATTGAATAATTTTGATTAGAAAGGCGCACAAAATGACGAATAACTTGTGGTTCATTAACTTGAGGTAAACCAATTTTCTCGCGTGATTTTTGCCCAGTTTTAGATTTAAAATTTTTAACTTCGGGTAAATCAACGCCACACGCACCTTCACGTGACTGCTTTATTAAAAGTTCGGTTTCATGATTTAAACCAGTTTGAGCGGGAATAAAATTTGACATAATTTATTAATAAAATTGACGATTATTTTTTATGATTTTTATTTATTTAATTTAAAAAAAATTTTATTTTGTTATATTGGCTAATACCAGATCTCATCTTTAAAAGTTTTAAAAAAAATTAAAATTCTAACTTCATATTTCTGGCTAAAAATCTCTAAAAAGCCTCAGCTGTATCGATATACAGCTTCATTTCTTAAAAATTTTTATCTAAAAAATCGTGTCGCTCGCGTTAGCACGACTGAATAAAAAGTTTCGCTCGCGTTAGTGCGACTGGCAAAAATATTTTGTTATAATTTTATTTAAAGATAGGATTTGGTATAATTTTCAAGTTAAAATTGTAATACCACTATCCAATTGAAATAGATTGACATTTCAACATTTTAAGAAAGTTTAATATTCTTGCAAGTTGGTTTTTTAAGATTAATCCAATTCATATTCATTCTGCCAGTCTTGTTTGTCATTAAAATTTGACTGATCTTGTTTATAGAGAATAAAATTTTCAATGGCCAAAATATCCATCTCAGTGCGCATAAAACATTTATAAGAATCTTCTGGCGAACAAACAATTGGTTCACCGCGAACATTGAAAGAAGTGTTGATTAAAACTGAAGAGCCGGTGATTTCTTTGAATTTAATTATTAAATCATAAAATCTTGGATTAGTTTCTTGATGAATTGTTTGAATACGACCAGAATAATCAACATGGGTAATTGCTGGAATCAAAGATCGTACCACATTTAATTTTTCAACCCCAAATAATTTTTCTTGCTCTGAAGTCATTTTTTTTCTGATTTCTTCTTTAATCGGCGCAACAATTAACATATAAGGCGAATCAACATCTTTAATATCAAAGTATTTTGTTAAATCTTGGCGCAAAACTGCTGGAGCAAAAGGACGAAAAGATTCACGGTATTTAATTTTTAAATTCATAATTTTTTGCATTTTTTCACTTCTAGCATCGCCAATTATGCTACGCGCACCAAGGGCGCGTGGACCAAATTCCATTTTACCTTGATGCCAACCAATCACTTTTTCATTAGCAATTTCATTAGCGATTATTTTTGAATATTCTTCACGATTGTTGATTTTCTTGTATTTAGCACCAACAGAATCAAGATATTTTTGCACTTCATCATCCAAATATTCTACACCAAGATAAGAACCGTTCATATTATCTTTACCTAATTTATATGTCGTGCGCGGATTATTTAAATGTTGATAATAAGCAACAAAAGCAACACCCAAAGCACCACCAGCATCTCCAGATGCGGGTTGAATAAAAATATTTTCAAAAATATTTTCACGCAAAATTTTACCATTAGCTACACAGTTTAAGGCTACACCACCAGATAAACAAAGGTTTTTACTACCTGTGATTTTTTGTGCAGTTCTTGCTAGTTTTAAAACAATTTCTTCAGTAACAGCTTGAATTGAAGCCGCAATATTCATATGAAATTGTGTTAATTGTGATTCTGATTTTCTTGGCTCTTGGCCAAATAATTTATGAAATTTTTTACTGGTCATTGTTAAACCAGTTGTATAATTAAAATAACTCATATTAAGACGAAAAGAACCATCTTCTTTAATATCAATTAAATTATTTTTAATTAAATCTACATATTTTGGTTCACCGTACGGAGCTAAACCCATCAACTTATACTCACCAGAATTTACTTTGAAACCAGTGTAGTAAGTAAAAGCAGAGTAAAGCAAACCAATAGAATGCGGGAAATGAATTTCCTTTAAAAATTTGATTTGATTTTCTTTACCATAAGCAATTGAAGTTGTAACCCACTCACCAACGCCATCCATATTTAAAACCGCTGAATCCTCAAATGGTGAAGGGAAAAATGCACTCGCACCATGAGATTGATGATGTTCGGAAAATAATAATTTATTAGAAATTTTAGTTTTTAATTCAGAAATTTTTTTCTTATCTGTATTTTTAAAACTAGAATTGACTTCTTTTTCAAGAGCAACAAAATTTTTGATTAGAGTATCTTTTAAAAATAATTTTTCTTTAAGCCAAAGTGGAACGGCCATAACAAAAGAAGTAAATCCACGCGGAGTTTCAGTCAAATAAGTTTCAAGTAATCTTTCAAATTTTAAAAATGGCTTGTCATAAAATGCTAAATAATCAACTTGTTCCAATGAGATTGCCGCTTCTTTCAAGCAATATTTAATGGCTTCTTTAGGAAAACTAGACTCGTGTTTTTTTCTAGTAAATCTCTCTTCTTGAACTGCAGCAATTATTTTTTCATCCTTGATTAAACAAGCTGCAGAATCATGATAAAAGGCTGAGATACCAAGTATATAGGTCATTGTTTAATAATGTTTTTTGTTAAATAATCTGCTATTTTTTTATAAGCTAAAGGAGAAGGATGACCATCGCCATTAATTGTGTATTGTTGTGAATTATTTTTGTAATCATTTAAAATGCTACTAACTAGAATATAATCAATTTTTTCCTTTTTTAATCCATCAACAACATAATTTAGATTATATTCATTTTCTGATACTAGTTGATTATTTTTTTTTGTTAAGTCCCACAATATTACAACAAATTTTGCTCGATATTTCTTTTGCACTAAATCTCTAGATTTTTTTATTACCTTTACAAATAAATCTCTTTCATGATCGGTTACATCAGCTCTTTTCTTATAATGATTAAGCGAAGTTAATTTTAATAAAATTAGACTTTTTGGTTTACGAGTTTCAACGAAATTTTGAACTTCTGGTCTAACAAATAATATTTCATCTTTATTATCTAAAACATATTTTGGATGAGATGAAAATGCTACTCTATTAATATGATCAAGTATTGCTTGGTAAAAAACATAACGAATTTTTTCATTATTTTTGATAGATTTTTTTTCAATATTATTATCCAATATTGCCAACATTTGATGAGCTCCATATCCACTAAAAGCAAAGTTATAAACATTATATTTATTATCTGTTTTTGAATTAAATACATAAGGCAAAGATTCATTATCTTGCACTCCATCGCCATAGGTAAAAGAGCAACCAAAAAATAATATCGATTCTTTTAAATTTTTATTCAAAGAATTATTTTTTGTTATTCTATGACCATTTTTATCAATTGTGTAATTAACATCATAAAATACTTCATTTTTCTTAATTTTCTTGGAATTAATTATAGTATTTATCATAGGGCCGTATCCTAATTCTTCATGAAGGATTTGAGTATATGATTTTGAATCGTTAACTTCTTTTTTAGTATTCCTGTCAAATACTCTAAATGTTTGTTTATTATTTTTTTTTCTAAAATTCTCTATCGCACTAAATGACACAAAAAACAGCTCTATTACAAACAGTGAAATAAACAATATCAGAAGGTTTATACTTATAATTCTAACAGATTTTATTTTTGAAGTAAAATAAAGTAGAATCGATAAAACACCAGCAACGATAACTGCTGGCACAATATAAATCGAAACAATGAACAACAAAACCAAAACAACAACTAATCCAATATTTAGGAAAATATTTTTCATTTTTTATTTAAAACAAAGTATAAATAAAAGGAGCAACAGCCGAGCCATGAGCAAAAATAATTAATACACCAAG
>CAMASZ010000034.1 GCA_945861125.1 Rickettsia typhi
AGAATATTTTCTCAGACCAAATATAATAGTTTATAATCCCATAATATTATTGTTTAGCTTTTTAATTGATTTTAACAATATAAATCATGTTGTTTTTTCATGCCAGATTTTAATTATTATACACTCTTTTTTAGCCTGCCTATTTACTCAAAAAATATGTAAAGACTTTCTGAAATTAGATATTTATTTATCATTATTAGCTGGAACATTATTTACATTTTCCTCGATAATAGTAAATAATATGTTTTTTATGCCATTTATTTTGATAGCATATCTAACTCCAGTTTTGTTATATTTTTTGTTGTCACTAAATAATAACAACATTTTTTTAAAAATAATTTTTGTAACCTTTATATCTATAACCATCTATACTTCTGGTTATATAGTATTGGCGGTTTTTGCTATTGGAATATGTGTTTTATATTCTTATTATCATCTATATATCTCTAAATCCTTAAATTGTAAATCAGTTTTTAGAATATTGATCCCTATAATTTTATCTAGTTTTATAGTCTTTCCTTTATGCTTTGGCATGCTTGAATTTCATGATATTGTTGGCAAGTTAAAATTAAATTTATTTCAATCTGCATATGAGTTTGGAACAAGCACGGGCGGAATTTTAACCTTAATATCAAATGCGGTTAAAATTTCAGGAGAAGAAAAATATTTGATATCAATTGGAATAATTCCTTTTTTTATTTGCATAGCATTTATTTTTATTTTACCAAAATATAACGTCAATAATTTTTTAAATTTTCATAAAAAAATAGCAATATTTTCATTTGGAATATTTTTTTTAATATTTTTATCATCACTTGGTCAATATTCTCCTCTTAGCTTCTTTTTTCATTATATACCAATAATTGGATCATCGCATATTTATACACGATATTTAATACCATCTAGCTTATTTTTATTTATTGCTATAGCGATTATATTTGATGTAATTATCGAGGAAAGAAAATTGCTAAATTATGAAAAAATATTAACAAGCGCAGTATTATTTTTAATAATTATCGCAATATTTCTATATCTTGAATTGCCGTTAAAAAATCTTACCAGTGAATATTTTTTATTTGAAATTTTACTTTTTATTTTTTTTGTAGTTTGTTTTTTTGTTATCAAAAAAAAGAATGCGATAATTTTTGTGTCTACATTAATAATTTTTATTAATTCACTAAACACAAACTGGTGTTTATTTATTTTTTCAATTAAAAATGAAAAGAGAGTTGATGTGGTTCATGAATTAATAGACAACAATTTTTATCATAGGGATTTATTTGTTGAATATTTAAAGAGAAATTCGGACAAAAAAATTATAAAAATTGTTGATATATCGCCATATTTTGAAAAAGAATTTTTTAACAAAAATATATTTTGGATGTTAAAAAAAGATATCAATATTTCTTCTTACGGTGGATATGAATTACATCTTTCAAGAAATCATGAATATGGTAGACTAATTCCTTATTTAGTTTCCAGTACGGGAATTTTATATATCAAGCTTTCTTTAGATTGGCTAAGAAAAACCGGTGCTGATTTTTTGATTTATGATTCTAAATTTGAAGATAGTAACAAAGATAACTCAGAGTTATTTAAGTATTTAGATAATAACAAAATATTAAAATTACCAAATAACAATATTGTTGCCAAAATTAATTTTCCAGATTCTACAGATACTGTATTTAACAATGGCTATATCAGGGTAAAATCTAATGATATTGAAACTAAAATTACAAATTTTAAAACTAATGATGCTAACTATTTTAAATTCAAAGTTAATTCTAGAGACAAATCAACCATTGAATATTTATTTTGGCCTAACTCAAATTTAAAAGTTTATGTTAATGGTAAAAAAACTTTCTTTAGCAATTCTGAAAATTTAAACACAATAAACCTAAATTCTGGAGAAAATATTGTAAAAATAATTTATAAAAATCGAACAATTGATGTATTTCTATCTTTATATTTTGGTTTTTTAATAGTGTTTATTATTACAATAATATTCAACTTTCTTAGGTTTTTATATGTTATAAAAATTGTAAGGCGGAAAGTCTAGACCTTTTTTAGATTTTGTGAATATTTCATATCCATCTTTTGTAACAGCAACGGTGTGTTCAAATTGAGCTGATAAAGATCTTTTACCGGTTGTACGATTTTTATCTGCCGTAATTACTGTCCATTCATATAAAATTGGATCTTTTCTAAGTGTTTCATCTTTTTTACTTTGATATCCACCCTCGTTAATCATTGGTTCAATCGTAAAGAACATTCCTTCTTGCAATTTTAGGCCTTGACCTTTTTTACCATAGTGAACAACGCTTGGTTCATCATGAAATAGTTTGCCAATGCCATGACCACAATATTCGCGTACAACTGAAAAACCATTTTTTTCAGCATGGTTTTGTATGGCATATCCAATATCGCCAAGATGATTTCCTGGTTTTACTTGTTCAATTCCAAGCATAAGGCATTCATAAGTAGTTTGAGTTAGTTTTTTTGCTTTTAATGATGGTTCACCGACATAATACATTCTACTACTATCACCATACCAACCATCTACTATAACAGTTATATCAATATTTATGATATCACCATTTTTAAGAATTCTATTAGAGGGAACGCCGTGGCAAATTACTTCATTTACCGAGGTACAAATTGACTTAGGGTAGGGGTATTGAAAGTTTTTGGGGTGATAGCCAAGTGGAGCTGGAATCGCTTTGGCTTCAACTATTTTTTTATGACACAGCTCATTTAAGAAATTAGTGGTAATACCAGGTTGGACGTAGCTAGTAATAAAATCAAGTATTTCAGATGCCAGCTCTCCAGCTGATCTCATTTTTTCAAAGTCTTTTTGATTATGAATTTTTACCATTTAAATTTTTATTGATTTGGATATAGTTATATTGTATACTCACAATGTTTCAATATTATTTTTTGCTGTTTTTTGTAGTTTAGATTAAATTATAAGCAATCAATATTTCATTAGACGTCATTAATTCAAGCAAAAAAAAGACAAATAAACTTAAAGTTCTAAATTCAAAATAAAAAATTCTAAACTTTTAAACGACTTTTTTAGTTATTTTGTTTAGATTATTCTGTCTAATACCAATTATCATTTTAAAATAAACATTCTTCGCAAAAATTTTTAGATAAAAAAGTTAAAAAACAAAATGCTGTATACTCATACAACATGAGGCCAATACAAAAAAGCTTTTTAGATTTTTTAGCAAAAATTTTAAAGAAGATGTTTATAAAATTATTTAGTATAATTTAAAATGATAATTGGTATAAGATTATTTGTTTAAATTCTTTTTTTAAGAAATCTAATTTTTCTTTTTAACCCAACCCAACTAGATTTGCGTTAATTAACACATAATCAATTTTACTTTAAAATTCACAACAATTTTTTAACATCGAGAAAGATTGTGAATATAATAATTAATTTTATTTTAACATGGCAAGAATTACTGTAGAAGATTGTATAAAAATTATTCCCAATCGTTTTGAATTGTGTTTAATCGCTAGTAATAGAGCTAAGAGCATTTTATCTGGATCAGTAACTGTTTTAAATGATAAAAAAGAAAAACCAGCTGTTTTGGCATTAAGAGAGCTTGCCGAAGGTTATGTTAACCCTGATATTCAAAGAAAAAATATTGTTAAAACTATTAAAAATGGTGGCGTAGTCGGAACAAATCAAGCTGCTAGCGACAATATAGTTGAAGCAATTGAAGAAGAATCTGAACCAAATATTGATAAATCAGAGTCAAATTTTATTGAACAAAATATCTCAGTAGAAGACTAGTTTTTATCTTGTTACTGGGCTTTGGAAATGATGTTGTTTTATGATCTCTTCTCAAGAATTAATTGCAAAAATTAAGCAATACAATCCAAAAGTTAATGAATCACTAATCCAGAAAGCTTATCTTCTTTCAAAAGATGCTCATGGTAACCAAAAAAGACACTCTGGAGAATTATACTTTTCTCATCCTCTGGCGGTAGCTGAAATATTAGTAGATTTAAAGCTAGATCAAGATTCCATAATCACTGCCTTGTTACATGATATTGTTGAAGATACTGAAATTAGTATTGAAGATATTGAAAATTTTTTCGGTAATGAAATTGCTAAACTAGTCGATGGAGTAACTAAGTTATCAAAAATTGAATCTTTACAAGCCAATGAAAGAATGGCTGAGAATTTTAGAAAACTTACTATAGCGATGTCTGAAGACATTAGAGTTCTAATAATTAAGTTGGCAGATCGTTTGCATAATATGAGAACTTTAAGCTACCTTCCTTCCAAAGAAAAAAAAATAAAAAAAGCTAAAGAAAGCCTTGAAATATATGCTCCTCTCGCTGGTAGAATTGGTTTAAATAAAATAAAAGATGAATTACAAGATCTTTCATTTGCAATAGTTAATCATGAAGAGAGGAATAATATAATTCAAAAATTAAAAGATATAAAAGAAAAAAATAAAAATATTATTGATTTAATTCTAAAAGAAATATCTGAATTATTTGAAAAAGAAAATTTTGATTGTGAAATTTCCGGAAGAGAGAAAAAACCTTATTCTATATGGATTAAAATGAAATCAAAGAATATTAGTTTTTATAATCTTCATGATATTATGGCTTTTAGAATTATTACCAAAAATATTAGTGAATGCTATAGAGCTCTTGGAATTATTAACTCTAATTATAATATGATTCCTGGCAGTTTTGATGATTATATAAGCAATCCTAAAGAAAATGGTTATAAATCACTTCATCTAGCTATAATAGGTCCACAGGGTAATAAAATTGAGATTCAAATTAGAGATAAAGAAATGCATCAAATATCCGAGATTGGTATTGCTTGTCATTGGAATTACAAAGAAAAAAATATATTAAATAGTAATAAAAATTTAAAATCCGAAGAGGGTAATCAATATCGCTGGATTAGAGAGTTACTAACACTTTTTGAAAACTCTGAAAATGCAAGTGACGTTCTAAAAAATCATAAATTATCATTACATAAAAATGAGGTTTTTTGTTTTACTCCTAATGGAGATATATTTAATTTGCCACATGGAGCTAGTGTAATTGATTTTGCCTATGCTATTCATTCTGAAATAGGTAATTCTTGTGTTTCGGCAAAAGTTAATGGAATAATTGCTCCGCTTCGTCAGAATTTAGAAAACGGAGATCAAGTAGAAATTATTACTGCTAAAAATGCTAAACCATCGGTAAATTGGATACAATACGCTATTACTTCTAAAGCTAAATCTTCAATTAGAAATTTTATTAAAAATGAAAAATATAATGAATATAATGTTTTAGGAAAAGCGATATTACAAAAATTTTTTGCATCAAAAGATTTAGATTTTAATGAAAAAATCTTAGAGAAGGCTTTAACCTTCTATAATAAAAAAAATTTATCTGATTTATTTTTTAAAATTGCCGACGGAACCATATCAAGACAAGAAATACTTAAAATTGTTTATCCAGATTATATTGAAGAAAGTAAAGTTCCAAAAAATCTTTTTGATAAAAAAATTAATAGCAAATATTCTTTACCAATAGAAGGATTAATTGATGGAATGGTTATAAAATATGCTGGTTGTTGCAATCCAATTCCTGGTGATAGAATAGTTGGCGTTATAAATACTGGTAGTGGAGTTACCATTCATAATCAAATATGTAATAATTTAAAGCATTTAGCTCTAAACACTCAGAGAATTTTGGATGTATGTTGGAAAAATGATAGTGAAATTGGTGACGAATCCTATAACACTCAAATTCGAGTGATTGTTGAAAATAGGAGTGGAGCTTTGGCAGAAATTACTAGTGTTATTGCTAAGAAAAAAATGAACATTAATCACATTAAAACCGCTAATCGTTCTTCAGATACTTTTGAAGTGGTTATTGATATAATGATCAAAAATGTTGAACATCTAGAAGAAGCTTTATCTGCTTTAAGGATTTCTAAAAAAACCATTGCAGTAGAAAGAGTATCGGGGGTTTTATGATTTTTAATAAATATTTAATATCAAAATTAAAGAAGATATCACATTTTTGTGAAGTAAAGAGTTTTAAAGTTTCTTGTGCTGAATCTTGTACTGGCGGTTTGTTATCAGCTTTATTTACCGAAATTCCTGGCTCATCTAAATTTTTTGATAGATCTTTTGTTACTTATTCTAATCAATCAAAAATTCAAGTTCTCGATGTTAATCCCAAAACTTTAAATAGCTTTGGAGCTGTAAGTAAAGAAACTGCTGAGGAAATGGTTGTTGGAGTTAAAAAGAAGAGTAATGCAGATATTGTTGTAGCAATTACTGGAATAGCGGGCCCAGAGGGCGGAACTCTTGAGAAGCCTGTTGGAACTGTTTATATATCTGTATTCTTAAAAAATAATATTTATACTAATAGATATAATTTTAATGGCAGTAGATCAGAAATTAGAATATCAATATTAAATCAAGTATTAGAAAATATTGAAAATCTTTTAAGTAAATTATGAAAAATATTATTTTATCTCCACAAATATATTTTGATACAATAAATAAAGAAAATAATAAATTACCAAGAAATTTTAGAGATCTTAATTTATATAATCTTAAGGCGATTGCAAGTGCACAATTTTCAGAAAATGAATTAATTTTTATTAAAAAGAAATTCTTTAATAAAAAAATTACCATAGTAGATCTTAGAAAAGAGAATCATTTTTTTATTAATGGTATTCCTGTTTCAATATTTAATGAAAATATTGATTTAATTGAGATTCAAAATATTGATTTATTCTATCAAAATCAACTTACAGAAATAAAAAAACACTCCAAAATTTCCATCAAACTTGAAAATGGTGATTATAAAGAAATTTTAATCAAAAAATTGCTTAGTGAAGAAGAATTGGTTAAAAGTCATGGCTTTGGCTATAAAAGATTTCCAATCAAAGATTATAATTTCCCTAATAAAGATATCTTTGATGATATTGTTGAATTTTTATTAAATTTAAAATCTGAAGATTTAATATATGTTCATTGTGCTGGCGGAAAGGGTAGGTCAACGATTTTCCTTAGTATTTATGATATTGTTATTAATTCAAAACAAACTTCTTTGGCAGAAATTTTTTTAAGACAGCATAAAATTGGTGGGGCTAATTTATATAATATAAAAGAAGATAATGAATGGGAAGAAAGCGAAAAAAAGAAGTTAAAAATTTTAGTACAGTTATATAGCGCTATGAGCTTACAATAATTTCAAAAAAATCTGATTAATTTTCTAAATAATATAGATTATAGAATTTTCTAGTAATTAACCAAAGCTTTAATTTTTATTACTTTATTATCTGGTATTTCAATTCCAGATTCAAAAAGACTAGGTTTAATTTTAAATGTTAATTTAAGGGTTATTGTTTCATTTGGTTTAATTTTATATTTGCTATCACATATACAATTATAAGTAATAATATATTTATTTATTATATTAGGTTCATATGAAATTTTTGGTTTAATTGAAATATAATTGCTTGTTCTATTGGTAAAATAAAACTCTACAGTTTTTTTATAATATGGAAATGCTTGAATGTTATTTTCATTAGTTTCAAACACAACATTACTATTTAAAGAATTATTTTGATAATAAATATTAGTTTCAAAATACCTGTTCTCACCAAAAAGATTTATTTTAGAAAATTGTTCGGATAAATATGATAAAATGTATATTGGTTCACATTTTGATGTTTTGTAACAATACATGTCATAAGGCTTGCTGGCAAAATAAATTACCAAGAAAATTAATAGTATTTTTATTAAGAATCTTAAAATTAAACTCATAAAATTATTTTAATAAAGCTGATTTTCTAGCTAATTTATCAACAAATTCATTATATTGATTTCCAGAATGACCTTTAACCCAATACCATATTATGCTAAATTTAGCAACTTCATCATCTAATATTTTCCAAAGATCATTATTTTTAACTGGCTTATTAGTAGCTGTTTTCCAGCTGTTATTTTTCCAAGATTTTACCCATTTAGTAATACCATCAATAACATATTTACTGTCAGTGTATATTTTTATTTCAAAATTTTGATCTTTTATAGTTTTTAAAGCCTCAATTACCGCTTTAAGTTCCATTCTATTATTGGTGGTTTCTTTTTCAAAGCCAGAAATTTGTTTCTTATTTTCTTTATATAGCAACAATGCTGCCCAACCTCCGTTACCTGGGTTTCCTATACATGCTCCATCGGTATATATTTCTATTATTTTATTTTGATTGGCTTCCATATTTTCTTATAAATTGAAGATAATAGAATTTTAAATTTGATAAGTCGGATTTAGCTTTTTTGTTTAAATATATGGGTTTACTTTTGTGATTTATAATTATTGAAATCTTATTAAAGAAATTTTTATACCAAATCCAATCTTTAAATCAAATTATAACAAAATACTTACCAGTCGTGCTAGAGCAACGACACGATTTTACTAGTTGCGCTAAAGAGAGTGACTGAATAAAAAGTTTCGCTCGCGTTAGCCACAACTAAAAATTTTTTTAGAGATTTTTTTTACCAAAAATATGAAGTTAGAATTTATAATTCTATACAAACATTTAAAGATTGGATTTGGTATTATAAGTTTAAAACCTAATTGGTAATTTTAAAGCCAAATATAATCCCTAATACAATCAATAAATATATTTTATTTAGTAAAATGTATTGATATGAAACTTTCTTTCTAAAAACTTTAAATAAAATATTTTTATTGTTAATTTGTGTTTAATTGGCGCATTAAAGTTCTGTTATTTCTAAGTTTGAGAAATGCTTGTATAATGCGCGATAATTACATTAATTTGGTCAATTTTTATTTTAAAAAGCAAAACTTTAAATTAAAAATCAAACTCCTAATGTTTATTAACTTCTTTTTACTAAGAACATTATGCCAATTGAAGTTGATAATAGTGAAGCTATAAATTCATATTTACAAGTTAGATTAAAAAAAACTTTTGATCAATCAACAGATTTAAGTATATTTGCTGAAGAAATTAAAAATAACTATCTATTTTGGCAAAAAAG
>CAMASZ010000035.1 GCA_945861125.1 Rickettsia typhi
GAAATTTATTTTAAAAGATTTACAGGCCTTGTGATCAGATTCCTCAAGATTTTGTATTTCAGGAAAGCTTGACAAAATATAGGCAGGATTTGGTTTTGTACAATCAAATATTAAAAGGCACAAAGCTATTTTTAAAAAATTAATTATTTTTACATTTATTTTAAAATCTTTTAAATTCATTATTTATTTATAAATTATAAATTCTTTTTATGTTTTTAATTGTAGGGCTAGGAAATTATGGCTTAGATTATGAATTAACTAGGCACAATTTTGGTTTTATATTATCAGATGAAATTAATCAAGAATACAGCTTTGATTATTTTGGTAAAAAATTTAAAAGTAAAGTTTTTACTGGTAAAATAAACTCAAATAAAATTATTTCTCTTCAGCCACAAACATATATGAATAATTCAGGACAAGCAGTTTTTGAAGCTATTAATTTTTATAAAATAGCTGTTGAAAATGTGCTAATTTTACACGATGATGTTGATTTAGAATTTGGCAGAATCAAATTCAAAATCGGTGGTGGTAATGCTGGACATAATGGCTTAAAATCTATTGATAATTTAATTGGTAAAAATTATAAGCGTTTGAGACTCGGAGTTGGTAGGCCAAGTAATAAAGAGTTTGCAGTTGCTGATTATGTTTTAAGTAAATTTTCAAAAGAAGAGCAGAGGCAATTAGAAATTATGGTTAAAAATATTGCTAAAAATATAAATCTTATTATAGAAAATAAAATAGAAAATTTTAATAAGATAATCTTTTACTGATAACCTTTTCTTTTATCTAATTTATTTTTTGACCAAACAATATGATTTTAACTAAAAAAGAGCAATTAACCACTTGCAAATACTATATTTGCAAGTGATAGAGGTAATATAAATATACTTCCCATTTTAAATAAAATTTTTGCCAAAAAAGCTAAATTTCTTATGTTGTAATGGTATAATCATTTTATCTAAGAATTTTTTTTGTGAAGAATGTTTATTTAAAAATTAGAAGTAGCATAGCTTACAAAATAAAAATCTTACTCTATTTATTTTACTAATTTGTTATGAGATTTTCAAAGAGTATTTTTTTGCAAGATATGATTCAACCGACTTTCTTTCTTCGGTATTTAACGCTCTTGAATAAATTATAATTTCAGAAATATAGCCATTAAAAAAATATGCTGGAGCGTTGCTATATTTGCATCCAACTCTTAATGAATCAACTGTAAAATTTGTATTAATTGAGTAATTTGTACTACTGACGCCATTCAAAAAAATTGTATTTGCTGTTCCTGAAAATAATGTACTTAAAATGTAAGGTGAATTATTTCCTTGATGGGTAATGGAGTTGGTAAACCATTGTAAGCTTGAGCCAGAGTTAAAGCTAGTTCCAAAATCAGCGAAAGCAACAAAAGATCCACTGCTTGTATCATCAGTTTGACCTAAAGCAAGTCCAGCCAAAGAAACCTGAAAATTTGTGGCATAATTAACCCTTCTTCCAACAATAAAAGCTGTTAGGCTTTTACTATTTAGTCCAACTCCAGAAGTTACTAAAAAATCATTTGTCCCGTCAAATTTTAATGATGGTAGCCCATTAATAATATTTTTACTGTATGTTGGTTGATTCGCTACAGTTGATTGACTCATATTGAATTTATATGGCGATTGAGTATTGTTATCAAACCATGTACTTACCAGTGCCCCATCTGATTCTTCTGTTTCAATAAAACTTTCATCAAGACTAGTTTCATACCAGACAACTAGATCTTTAATTGAAGAGACCGGAGAATTTTTAGTTATTTGTCTTGCTGTTGCAAGGCGCATTTCGGAAACCAGTCTTGAACTCTGAGTTACTCCTGCAACTAGAATGCCTATTATTAAAATAACGATTGATAATTCAATAAGCGAGAAAGCACTTTTACATTTTTTAATTTTTTTCATAATGGCTTTTAAATTTTAATAAAATGAAAATCGTAGATTTGTTAAGCAAAAAAGAGTAATGTAACCTTTAATTTTCTTATAACATTTTTTATCTAGATCAAAGAGAAGAGTAAAATATTTTTTTTAAAAAAAAATGAGTAATTAATATTTTTTGTATATCTAAAATATTGTGTAATAAAAACAAACAATTGGGATTTTAATAATTAATAATCTTTAAATTATTAGATCATAATAGAATATTTCTATTAGCTACTCTATTTGAACGGCAGATTTTTAAAATAAAAATCTTTAAAGATAAAAATATTTAATAATAATCCTAAGGATTTTTAGCCAAAAAAAGCTTAATTGGTAATGTTGAATTGCATTTTAATAATTCTAAGAAAAACATTTAATGTTTTTCCAAATTATTTCTTGAATAATACCAAATCCAATCTTTAAATGTTTGTATAGAATTAAAAATTCTAATACCATTTCCATCATAAAATGATAAATTAAGAGAAATATTTTTGTGATAAAAATCTCTAAAAAGCCTAAGCCATATAATCATACGACTTCATTTTTTAAAGATTTTTTTACCAAAAATATGAAGTTAGAATTTGAATATCCTATTGAATATTTAAAGATGGAATTTGGTATTACAAAATATTTTTGGATCCAACATTCCCGTATATAAAGTTCTGAAAAATTTTACAAAATTACTAATTTATTTTTTAATAATTATTTATCTTGAAGATATTTTTTGTATGAAGATTCGTCCATTGTGTCTTGTAGGTCATCATTGTTGGAAATTTTGACTTTTGCTATCCAGCCATCATTATAAGATGATTGATTAACCAATTCTGGATTAGTGTTTAATGATTCATTGATAGAGATAACTTCGCCACTTACAGGAATATATACGTCACTTGCTGATTTTGAAGACTCTACAACTGCAAAGGCATCATGTTTTTTATATGAATTTCCAACTTTAGGAAGTTCAACATAAACTAATTCACCAAGGGCTTCTGCTGCATATTCAGTAATGCCGATTGTGGCAATATCTCCTTCAACTTTTATCCATTCATGGTCTTTAGTGTATTTCATATTTTTTTAAATTAAATTTGGATAATAATTATTTGGCTTGATAACTTTTATTAAATAATGCAACCAAGCTTTTTTAAGTGTTATAAAAATTCTTACAAATTTTAATAGAATCTTTGATATATCTTGTTCTCATAGAAGATTTGCATAGGCTAGTTTTTCACGAGTAAAGATATTTAATATATTAAAACGAAACTTTATATTATCAATTTTTTTTATTTGATTTAGTTTTTGCTTCAATAAAAACAAAAGATGTTTTTAAAGCTGGTATTTCACGATCTCTTACTAAAGCATAAACTTGATCATTAATTTTAACTGTTGCTGGATCAAAATAACCTTGGCCTATTGAAATTTTTAAGCTTGGTGAAAAACCTCCGCTGGTTAATTTACCAATTATTTCACCATTTTTCTTGATTTCAGTGCCTTCACGAGCAATTCCTTTATCTAATAACTTTAGACCAAATCTTTTACGCTTAGCGCCGTTATTTTTTTCGTCTAAGATTCTTGAAGAGCCAATAAAATTGTTATTTGTTTTGCTAATAACCCATGATATTGATGCTTCAACCGGTGAAGTTGTTTCGTCAAGATCATGGCCATATAAAGGATAGCCCATTTCTAACCTAAGTGAATCACGAGCTCCAAGGCCTATTGGTTTTATTTCTAAGAAACTTGATAATTTTAACCAAAAATCATTTACCGCAGAATTTTTTATACTAACTTCAAAACCATCTTCGCCAGTATAGCCAGTGCGACTAATGAATATTTCTTCATTAGTATCTTTTAATTTATACACACCAAGATTCATGTATGGTAAGTTAGCTAGATTTGCTTCTTTTAAAAAACTGTTAAGTATTTGTTCCGACTTTGAGCCTTGAATTGCTATAAGAGATCTATCGGTAAGTTCGGTAAATCTAATATTTTCGGGTAAGTTTTTTTTAATCCAATTTGAATCTTTCTCTTTACAGCCTGCATTTAATACAATAAAAAATTTTTCATCATTAATTTTAGTTATGATGAGATCATCAATTATTCCACCATCTTGATTAGTAAGAACGGTATATTTTGCTAATGAGTTTGTGCTAAGCAAAAAGTCTGTCGGTGTGATATTAGATAAGAATTCTGCTACATTTTTTCCTTCAATAACGAATTGTCCCATGTGAGATACATCAAATATACCAACGTTACCGCTTCTGACCCATTCATGTTCTTTGAGCATGCCTTCTTTATATTGAACTGGCATGTCGTAGCCTGCAAATTCAACCATTTTGCCACCTTGTGAACGATGAGTTTGGTTTAGGAAAGTAGTTTTCATAAAAGTATTTAAATTATTCAATTGATGGAATTACTGGGGCGATGGGTTTTTTTGGTGAGTTGTCTTTTTGTAAAGTTTTGTCTTCGAGTTTATTAGATTCTTGCTGTTCTATTATTTTTTTAAGATCAGATTGTATTGATTTATTGGCGTTATTTGCTATTGAAGCTAACAATAAACAATTAAGCATAAAAAAAGCAATCAAAACCATAGTTGTTTTACTTAAAAATGAAGCAGTTGATTTACTAGAAATAACAGAGTTTAAACCGCCACTACCACCACCAATTCCACTAAGCGAGTCTCCATCAGATTTTTGTAGTAAAACTAAAATTATTAATAGGCAAGCAACTATAACTTGCAAGGTTAATAAAAAGAATTGTAAGTTTTCCATTATTTTAGAGTGTTTAAATTTTTTTTTAAGTTAAAATCATAAGCTATTAACATTCTATTCTAATTTATTTAAGTTATACATGCAAGAAAATAGAGAATATGAGCGTAGAGTTTATAAAGAATCAGTTTCTAAAATTGAACAACTTATTTTAAAATCTGGTTTTAAAATAAAACAAGTGATGTTCATTTCTGATCAAAAAATTTGGAAAAAAAATCAAAATTTTTTTGACAAAAATTTAATTAAAAAATTCTATGATATCCTTTTATTAGAAAATCCCTATGCTAGTGAAACATTTTGCAATGTTATTATATCTAAATCTAAAGATGCTAAATTAATTATCGCTCTTGGAAGTGGAACAATTAACGATTTATGCAAGTATTCTGCTAATATTTTGAATATTCCTTATATCATAATTCCTTCTGCATCATCAATGAATGGGTATTTGTCACAAAATGCCTCAATTACAATTAATGGTCATAAGAAAACTATATTAGCTAAAATGCCATTTTTAGTTTATTTAGATTTACTGATAATTAAAAAAGCTCCGCTTAGATTAAATAAATCTGGAATTGGTGATTTAATGTGTTTTTACTCTTGCTGGTTTGATTGGTATATGACTCATAAAATTTTTAAAGGTGATTTTAATAAAATACCATTTCAGATTTTAGAAAAAAAAATGCAAGAATTCTGTAAAAACTACCATAATTATGATCTAAAAAATGAAGTTTTTCTTGAGCTTTTAATGGATATCTTGTTGTTATCTGGATATGGTATGACAATTGCCGGCGGATCTTATCCAGCAAGTCAATCAGAACATTTGATTGCTCACTGTTTAGTCATGAAATATCCAAGGAAAATTTCAAAAATGTTGCATGGTGAAATAATAGCAATTTCAACAATTAGCTCACTTCAATTTCAACAAGAAATTTTAAATTTGTTAGAAAAAAATAAATTATTTTTTAATCAAGAAAAATTTAATTTTGAAAAAGTGTGTCAATTTTTTGATCAAGAAATTGCTTATGAGTGTAATAATGAGTATGTGTTAAAATCTTTCGATGAAACTCAGATTAATAAAATTAATAGATATATAATTAAAAATAGTAAAAAATTACATACAGAGTTATCAAAAATATTTTTTTCTAAAGAAAAAATTAAAAAAATTTTTTCTCACTTTAAAATTAATTATTCAGTAAAGAGTTTAAGAATAACTGAAAATCAATATTTGGATTGTATAAAATATTCTAAATTTATCAGAAATCGATTAACTTGTTTAGATTTTTTTAAAAATGATTAAGAAGGTTAAAATTGCTATATTAATTTCAGGAAGGGGTTCTAATATGAAATCCATTATCGATGCCTGCAAAAATCAAGATTATCCTGCGGAGGTTGTATTAGTTTTGTCAAATAAACAAGAAGCGATTGGTCTTCAATATGCGTCTTTAAATAATATAACTACTTTAGTAATAGATCATAAAAAATATAAAGATAATCGCGAAGAATTTGATCGCGCTATGCATTCTAGAATTCAAGCTTCAGGGGCGCAAATAATATGTTTAGCAGGTTTTATGAGGCTTCTTTCTCCTTGGTTCGTCAATAAATGGTTTAATAAAATAGTTAATATTCATCCTTCTTTACTTCCAGATTTTAAGGGTAGTAATGCTGTTGGAGATGCTTTAAAGGCTGGTGTTAAGGATAGTGGATGTACAGTTCATATGGTTCGAGAAGAAATGGATTCAGGTCCAATAATTATGCAATCTAAAGTAGCGATTTTAAAAGATGATGATAAAGAAAATCTTGCACAAAGAATTTTATATGAAGAAAATATAATTTATCCCAAAGCATTAAAAATAGTTTGTGAAAAATTTTTGAACAATAACTTATGAATATACTTGAAATAGTTACCGCTCCTGATCCAATTCTTAATATGGTATCTAAGGAGGTTGAAACGATTGACGATCGATTACAAAACTTCATGAAAGATATGGTTACAACGATGTATCATGAGCGTGGAATTGGTTTGGCTGCTGTGCAAGTAGGTGTTTTAAAAAGAATTTTGGTAATGGATATAGATTATGAAAGTGACGATCATTTTCATGATCACGATAATTGTAATTCAATCCATGTTAAAAATACTAATCCACAATATTTCGTTAATCCTGAAATTATTGAATTCTCAAAAGTAAAAACTCCTTATAATGAAGGGTGTTTGTCTTTTCCTGGTGCAAGAGCAGAAATTGTTAGGCCAGATTCAGTGGTTGTAAAATATCTTGACTTTAATGGTAAAGAGCAGATAAAAAAATTTACCGGAATTTCTGCGACTTGTATTCAACATGAAATTGATCATTTAAATGGAATTACTTTTGTTGATCATATTTCAAGTTTAAAACGAGATTTTATAATTAGAAAAATGAAAAAAATTAAAAATAAAAAATAATGAATCGTTATCGTTACAAAGCAATTAAATCTGATGGAAAATATGTTAGTGGAAAATTAGCTGCTAACAATCCAGCTCAGCTGATGTCAATTCTCAAGGAGAGTTCTCTTGAATTAGTTTCTTATTCTCAAGATAAGGTAAAAGCTGGCGGATTTTTTAATAAAATTAATTCCAACGATCTAGTTACAATGTTTATTCAGCTTGAGCAGTTAGAAAAAGCTGGTGTGCCAGTTATTGAAGCTATTTCTGATTTGAAAGATAGCTCTGACTCGGTTAAGGTTAGAAATGTTATGCATGAAGTATATGAATCGATAAAAAGTGGAAGTCTTTTTTCGGAGGGTCTTGCTAAACGTCCCGATGTTTTTAGCTCAACTTATATTGGACTGATAGCTATGGGTGAAAAAACTGGAAATTTGTCAACTTCCTTTTCAAGTATTGTTGAAGATATAAAATGGAATAATGATATTAAAAGAAAAACTAAGAAAGCTATTACGGGTCCAATATTTGGTTTAATCATGATGTTTGTGGTGCTTGGAGTTATGACTACAATTGTTGTTCCAAAGGTAACTTCATTTCTTACGGCGCAAAGCATTAACTTACCGATGGCTACTGTTTCACTTATAGCTTTTTCTGATTTTATGAAAAAATATTGGCTAATAATAGTTTTATTTTTTCCTGCTATTTGGCTTATAATTAAAATATTGTCAGCTTCGCAAAGTTTTGCAACTAAAGTAGATGATGTTAAATTAAAGCTACCAATTTTTGGATCAATAATTACTAAGATAGAATCAGCAAAGTTTTGCCAATTTTTTGCTATGACTTTTAGAAGTGGTCTTGGAGTACTTGATTGCCTGGAGTCATCAAGTATTGCAATTAAAAATAAAGCAATTAGACAATCAATTTTAAACATTAAAAAACAAGTCTCTGATGGGAAAAAACTTGCCGATGCAATTTCTTCTACCGGTTATTTTCCTAGTCTTGTTGTTAGAATGTTCAAGGTTGGTGAAGATACTGGTAATATGGATGGATCTCTAAAAAATATTAAGTTTTTTTATGATCGAGAAATAAACGATTCGATTGATAAATTAGTTGGCATGATTCAGCCAACTATAACTCTTATAATGGGTGGAATGATTGGTTGGATATCAATAGCAGTCTTTGGACCTATTTATGGAACATTTTCAAATTTAAAATAATGTCTAAAGATTTTGCTTATCTTATTTTAGGAATCGGTACTGATATAGGAAAAACATACTTAGTTGAGCTATTATGTAAAAATGTTAATAATTCAATGGCAATAAAGCCAATCGTAACAGGATTTAAACAAAATGGCAATTCTGATAGTGAGAGAATTTTAAAGGCAATGAAATTAAAAATATCCAAAGATAATATTAAAAAAATTTCACCATGGCGCTATGAAAATCCTGTATCTCCTCACTATGTTGATAATATAAATTATCAAGCATTAAAAAAATTCTGTATTAAGAATATAAATCAGGCAAAAAAAGATAAAAAATATTTATTTATTGAATCTTCTGGAGGGGTTATGACGCCAATAAATAACCAAAAAACATTCCTTGATTTAGCAATTGATTTAAAAATACCAATACTGCTTGTAACCAGCGATTACCTTGGTTCAATAAGTCATACCTTATCTGCTTTTTTGGCTTTAAAGATTTCAAAAATTAAAATTAAAAAAATAATTATTAATAATTTTAAAATTAATAATAAGATTTTTAATTTTGAGAATAGCATAAAAAACTTTACCAAACTTTCAGTGGAAGATTTGCAATATTTTGTTAGTAATTTTCCAAAATAATTATTTGCTAAATTTAGTATTATATAATATTTTTCTCTCGAGAGAATTGGCGCTTATGCCAAATCCCATCTTTAAATCAAATTATA
>CAMASZ010000036.1 GCA_945861125.1 Rickettsia typhi
TTATTTTCAAATTCTATCATATTAAATTTTCTATTTTCCAATAAGTTTTATAAATAAATAATTAATAATCCAACCAACCAACAATCCTAAAAAAACCGCCCCTAAGCCATACAGAAAATCTTGGTCTTTAGCAAAATCAGAAATTTTAGCACTTATTCCAACCTGATTAACATATATTGGAATTGATTGGAAGGATAGTATATTATCATCTTTAATAAGATAAATCTCAATTAAATAAGTACCTCGAATTATATTTTTAGGAAAATCTAAAAAAACTTTAAACAAAGTTTCATCTAAAAAATTGATTTCATATGATTTATCTAAGTACAAATCTTTTTTCTCTAATTGATCAATCAACTGAAGCTTAAAATCATTTTTTGTTTTTTTAGATATTTTATCAGAACTATTAAACTTTAAAAAGTTCTTACCTATTTCAAAATCGTATAAAAGATTATTTGATATGGTATTCGCGCTAGCAAATGTTGAAAATAAAGAATAAAAGCTGTAGGTATCTTCAAATTTTACTCTTTCACCATTGTGCCAGATGCCAAACACTTTCTCTTTCTTAGTAATTAAAAATGATTTTTTTGGCCCACGTACAATAATGACAATATCCCCAGCATCTCTCTTAGCTCCAAACAATAAGATTTGAGAGCCCTTGAATTGGGTATCAATATTAATTTCGTTACTAGAAATTCCTGATATTATTGGATTAGCATAGCAATTATTTTTGAGAACAAAAAACAGCAAACTAATTAATATCAATTTTTTAGAATTTATTAAAATCAAAGTATTTCTTAATAAAACTATTAATTTCATTTCAAAACCTCAACCTTATATAAATCTTGTGGTTCAGAAAATAAAGAAAACAACATTTTTGTACAAATTAAGATCAGTAGAATCGCTAAAAAAGATCTCATAACATCAGCATCCATTTTATAACCAACCCTTGTTCCAAACTGCGCACCAATTGCAGAACTAAAAATCATTAGAGATGATAGAATTATATCAACATTGTGATTAGTAATCGCTTGCAAAAGAGTTGCATTGCTTGCAATAAAAACAATTTGAAATAAAGAGGTTCCAACCACAAGTGATGATGGCATTTTTAAAATATAAAGCATTGCCGGTATCATTAAAAAACCTCCACCAATACCAATTAATGAAACCAATATACCTATACCAATACTTATAGCAATTGGTACAAAAATACTTATGGTTATTTCTGATTTTGGAAAAAATGATTTACAAGGTAGCTTTTCAATCTTATTAATTAGCCACAATAACTTTGATTTTGATTTCTTACTCCAAGAAATATTATATTTTTTTTCTAAAACAGCTTTAAAACTATCTGATGCCATTGCAATTCCTATAGCACCAAGAAAAATAACATAAATTAGTGCTATTGATATATCAATTTGCCCAATATTTTCCAGCATTCTAAAAATTATAACCCCTAATAGCGATCCGATAAAACCGCCAAAAATTAGTAATCCACCAATTCTTATATCAACCGCACCCTTTCTTAAATGAACCAGTAATCCAGATATTGAAGCTGAAATAATCTGATTAGTTGAGGTAGCTACCGCAACAGATGAAGGTATTCCAATAAATATCAAAAAAGGAGTTGCCAAAAAACCTCCACCAATTCCAAACATTCCCGCCAAAAAACCAGTTGCAAGACCAAGAAAAAGAATCAAAAAAATATTTACTGGCATTTCAGCAATTGGGAGATATATCTGCATATTTAGGTAATGTTTATCTTGTTGTCCAATATTTCTAAATTATTCTCCAATTCTTTCAAATTATAATCTTTACAATTTAATAAAGTTAAACCATGCAAACAATTATTCTTGATCAATGAAGATAAAATTAATCCAATTTTTTTTTCTTGATAAATAATTTCATAACCCTTTAAACAAAAAATATTATTTATTACAAATTCTCTTGAATCAAAAATATAGTTTTTAGTTATTAAATATTCTTTTAGTTGCTGATTAATATTTTCTATAAAAATTTGATGAACTTCTTTTCTAATCTCACCTCGATAATGCGTTCTAGCAACAACTTCTTGACCAACATAGCATCCTTTACCAAAATCAATCGCATTCATATTGTTAAATCCATATTCTAAAATAAAAGATTTATCATAAAATAAATCATATTCTCCTTCAGCAATTTTATTATTATATCTTTCTATGTGATAATTAGATTCATCTTCTAATTGATAATTCTCAATTTCGTCATTTGTAATATATGATCTGCTATATTTTGAATTAAATCTTGGATCGTTAAAATTTTTATAATCAAAATTTAGAATTACTGAAATTTCTTTATTAAGATTTATTGCAACATCAGATCTTAATTTATAAAAAAACAATTTCTTTAATAATTCATCGCTACGAAAGGATGAGCAATCTAAGAAAATTTTTTGATCATTTTCAAAAATAAAAAAGTCATATAAAAAACGCCCCTGCGGATTGAGCATAGCTGAGTAAATAATGTTGCCATTTTTTATTTTATTAATATCGTTAGTTATAATACCTTGTAGAAAATTGAAACGATCAGATCCTGATATTTCAATAATCGAACGATTATTTAGTAAAATAATTTTTGACAACATTATAACAAAATTTTGTGAAAAATTTTAAAAAACTTTAAGAAGATGCAATTTTTAAAAATTCAACAGCATCAAGACTTGATTTTCCTATTAATAGTCCGTTTATTTCTTCGATTGATAAAATTTCTGCAGAATTATCTGAACTTACCGATCCACCATAAAGAAAGAAGCATTTATCAAAATTATTCTTAAATTTTTCTTCTACCAGATTTTTGATAAAATTCAGCATTTCTTTTATTTCTTCTGAACTGGCTACTAATCCAGTTCCAATAGACCAAACTGGCTCATAAGCAATTATTAATTTATTAAATTTAACATCTACTGGTATTGAAGATATTATTTGTTGTTTTACAAAATCAAGATGTTGTTTTTCTTGACGAATTCTTTTTGTTTCACCAACACAAATTATTGGGGTTAAGTTATTTTTAATTGCGGATCTAATTTTCTTTGAAATTGTTCCACTTGTTTCAAGATAATTAATTCTTCGCTCCGAATGACCGAGAATTACATATTCGCAACCAACAGTTTTTAACATATTAGCACTGATATCTCCAGTATATGAACCATAATCTTCATGATGACAATCTTGAGCCCCTATTCTTATTGGCCTAGTTCCAAATACTATTTGAGAAACTTCTTCTGGAGTAAAATCTTTAGTATCACGATTATCTTTTTTTGCAATATGATCTAAAAATTTAAAACCTTCTTCAGTAAGCTCGGAATCAACATAATCTATATAAACAGATGGAGGACAAAATACCAATTCATCATCTTTTAATTTTTCATAGTAAGTGTTATAATTCTGGTAGAATTGATCTAACCATTTATCTATGGAATCAAAATTTTGATTCATTTTCCAATTAGCAATAAACATTTTCATAATTTTTTTTATTTATTATTTTTTCTAAATCGTTACCAAAAACTTGGTAACGCCAACCGCTTACTATTTTACCAAATAACTCTTTTTCACATATAATTTTTTTCAAGTCAAGATTTGATATTAAAAATTGTTCTTGAAAATTTTCTTGAAAAGAAATTTTATTAATAAATTTTTTTGCTTGCAAAAAAATATTTTTTTGCTCGCTAGACATTGATAAATCTACGTACTCGGTTTTGATAACTTCATGCGAGTTTATAATTTCTCTAATGTCATCAATATATTTAATATTATTCTTATTAATAATATCGTTGGTAATTTCTTTATATTCAACAATAAATTCTATATGAATATCTTTTAGAAAGCGTTGACGGGGAACATTGATTCTTTTTGATATATTTTCACGAAGCATTATTAGTTTTTTTGTTTGCGAAATCTGAATGTCATTTTTTTTAATAAATGAAAAATTACGAAATAAATTTTCAATTCCCTGATAAGAAAGCTTGCCAATAAATCTATTCATCTCTTCTTCATACCACGCAAGTCTTTTTGAATTAATAGTTTTTATGAAACTATTATAAATTTCTTCCAAATATATAACATCACTGATTGCGTATTTAAGTTGACTATATGTAAGTGGCCTAATTCGCCACTCACTATTTTGTAAATCTTTGTCAATTCTAATGTTAAGTATTCTTTTAACCAATTTGGAGTAACCAGCATTAAAGCCGAAACCACAAAAATTTGCCATTATTTGAGTATCAACAATATTCTGTGGAATTTTTTTTGAAAGGTAATAAAAAATTTGCAAATCTTGAATTGCTGAATGAAAAATTTTCTTTATTTTAGGATTGTTAATGATATCAAAAATTGGCGAAATATCGATATCTTTCATACAATCGATTATTACATTATTTTTCTTGCCTTGTAAATTTTTATAACGAATTTGAATAATTGATAAAATTGGATAATAGGTATTTTTTCTACAAAATTCAGTATCAACTGTTATTAAACTAGATTGGCTAATCTCTTTGGCAATATCAAATAAACTATTCTGTGAATCTATATATCTAAAAGCTAGATCAGAATCAAATTTAGCTCTTATTTTTTCCATAAAAAAATTCCATGGATTTTCATATAAAAATTTAGTTTTAATCATAATCTCGATTTAATATAACTATCTAATATGACTTGATCCTACTAGAAAATTATTCATTGGTGATGGTGATGAATTTGGAATTGATTTTCTGTAAATTACTTCATATTTATTGTAATAATCGACAACCTTTTTCATCAAAAGGCCATATTGTTCATTTAAATGATTCTCAATTGCTTCCTTTTTACCACCACACTGAGAAATTTCCTGATCACTAATTTCAAAATCTTTAATCATCATTTCTCTAGCCTTGTCACTAATTGATTGCTTTAATTCAGAAATTTTTTTTTGTTTTTCAGAAGTATCAGCAAGCGAAGATATTCTTGTAAATTCATCTTTTTTACTTTCATTAACAACTGAACCATCTTGATAAATTGACATCATTAAAAGTAGATCATCTTTTATCTTATCATCTTTTGATTTACTCAAATAATCAAAAACAAATTCTTTTCTTTTTTCAATATTAGCTTCTGAATCAAAATAAGTTTTTAATTTAGATTTAAAATCTTTATCAAAAGGAGAATCATCTAGCAACAAGGTTTCATTTTTAACAATAAAATCAGCCATGTCTAAATTTGTGGTTGTAGACTCTCTTTTTTTGATCATATCCTCTATAAAAGATTTGTTTAAAGGAGCTTTATCATCACGAGAGTTCAAAGGATCGAATTTTAAACTTTGTAAAAAATCTCGATGCAAATCTTCTAATTTTTTATTTTTATCATTAAAAAATTTTTTTTCTTCTTCCATTTGTGGAAATTGAACATTTCCAGCTCTATATAATAAATAAATACCTGCAATACCAATATATGCTAAGGGACTATGTAATAATGAATCTAAAGGCGGTAAAAAACCTTGAAATATTTCGGTATCGGTTATTGTATTTAATAGCTCATTAATATCACCAATAATTGGAATTTCAGATAATGATTCTGCAAATTTATCAAGCTCAATTGAATCAGCAAAATCTCCAATTCCTCCAAGATTATCATGAGTTATAACATCTCCTAAACCTTGTCCAAAAGATAATTTTTCATCAAACATTGGTGATAAAATATCAGTTGAAAAATCTAGATAATCAAAAAAATCTATTACTCCAATCGCAGTAAGAGCCATCACAATACTCATCAAAAAGAATTTATTGTTTTTATCTCCTTTTTGACAAAATTCTGTTGTTTTTTCTGCAATCTCTTGATGTTCTCTGCTAATTGTTTCATTAAATTTTTTTAATTTTTTTATCTCATCTTGTTCTACTGATTCAATTTTTTGATCAAGAAATTGAATATAATCTTGATAGATTTTTTGTTGATTAATATCTGATGATGATGCAAGTGATTTTTGAGCATGAGCTTTTAAATCTTGCAATAAAGTTTTTGAATTTACCTCACCGCAAGACATTCGATATGCTACACTCTCAGCAATTTTAGCTCTTGCTTTTATATATTCTTGATATTGTGAATCTGATTGGAATTTTTTGCTTGTAAATATTCCTCTACCAACTTCTGCCGTTAAACCTAAGAGCAATCCTGCTAGTTGCTTAGCCGGACTTGATAAAATTTTTTTACTATGATTTGCTTGATATAAATTTAAACTTTGTGACATAATTTTTAATAAAATTCTAAAATTTACTTATTGAAATAATAATCCTTTTAATTTTAAACTTAAGATCTAATTTCTAGTTTTACTTAGAATTTTTAGTCTTTAGTCAAAAAAATCCTAATAAAAAACTTTCAAGTTCTTTTAGAAATTGATTTTATTGATTATAACTAATTTTACATTAATTTTTGCTTACGATTTTTACTAAAAAAACGAACAAAACTCTAAATTAATTCAATTATATAAATATTAATTTATCAAAACATCTCTATATGATCAAAAGAAAAATTCTTATCATAACTCTTGCACTAATCTCTTCTTGTAAAACCAACTTAGAGAAAGCAACAAATCCTAAAGAAACTCAAATTATTCAAAACGAAATAAAGCCTACTCCTTATGAAGTTATACCAAATCAAGAGCAAGCTGATGCAATAAATAAGGCAACAGAACAAGAAATTGAAGAAATTGAAGTACAAGATAGAATTTACTTCGGATATAATTCATATGATCTCAACGCCGAAGCAAAAAAAATATTAGACACTCAAATTTTGTGGCTTAAGAGCGATGAATCAATAAAAATAATTCTCGAAGGTCATTGTGATGAAAGAGGAACCAGAGAATACAACATCGCTCTTGGTGAAAAAAGAGCCAATAGTGTTAAAAAATACTTAATAGAAAACGGAATTAATGAAGCAAGATTAAAAGTTGTTTCTTACGGCAAAGAGAGACCAGCATTCTTTGGAAGTAGTGAAGAAGTTTTAGCCAAAAACAGAAGAGCAGTTACTGTTACAATAGAATAAAAAAGCAAAAATTTATATTGTCTTTATAAAAATTATTATTAAGAATTACTAACAATTCTTAACCATTAATAACTTTTTATGAGAACGACCAGACAAGCTCCGCAAACAATAAATCCAGAACAACATCTTCAAGTACTACAAACTCAATTTGAAGATTATTTAAAACTTGATCAAGATGAAGATGAAGATAAAAACAGATCTTTCTTAAATCAATTAGAAGCTGGTAAGATTCAAATAAATTTTGATCATTTAGTTTTAGCAACTAAAAAAGGGCATCTTGGTTTATTAACAGGAATTTTTTCAAAGTTAACATATCTCGAAAAAACCACATTTTTATCGAAAGACGGTAAAGGATTCACTTTACTTCATCATCTCGCCAAAATAAGCGATCTTAGTCCAAGATTGCAAAGCGATCAACAAAAAATAACTGAATTGGCTAATTTATTTCTTGCCAACAGAGTTCATATTAATGCACTAACAACCCAAGGTAAAAATACCGCATTAATTTTAGCAATAAAATACAACAACAAGGCATTATTTACTGTGCTAATAGCAAAAAACGCCAAATTAAAAACCAATTCACCCATAACTCCTCATGCTCTTGCTCATATTAATCATTATAATGCAGCGAATAAAGACGCCTTAGATTATGTAATGGAAGCTTTGTCTCAAGCAAGTGAAGAAGAAAAACAACAAATCAAAACAGATTATCTGGTGCCATTAATAAGATCTGGAGTAAATGTAATTGATCAATCTAAACCATTTCAAAATGAGTATATAGCATTAAAAGCTGTAACTATTATTAAGTTAATAATTGAACATGAAGAAAATTTGTCCAAAGTTTTTCGAGATGCAGAAGAAATTTTTTACACAACAGATCTAAAACTATCAGATGAAAAAACCTTAGAAAGATTAGAAAGATTTAATACAAAGTGTAATTTATTTTATGCTTTCAATAATCTTAATAATAGTGTATTGATTAGATCATTATCGACCAATCTTAGAACGAGCCATGATTATGATTTACCTTCAACAGTGAATTATAGAGACTTTTATACTAAACTTCTAGCTGTCTTTATTGAAAATGGAATTACCGAACAAGATCGAGAAATTTTTACTCGATTTTTAGAGCGTTATTGTAATAATGATTTAGACGCTATAAGACTTGGTATTACTGATAATACAGATGTCGATAAAATAAAATACTCATTTTTTTGTAAATATGATCAGATTTCTCTAGATCTTGTTACAGGTATTCTTATTACATTTTTAGAATTTAATGCCAGATCCAAAAGTTTACCCGAATTAATCGGACAATTTTCAGATCCAGAATATGACAAATTTAATTATTTATCATTTATTTACAAAGCCTCTAGAGAAAATATTGAATTATATAAAAAGCTTATAGAAACTTCTATTGATAATGGTTTCAATCTTTTTACATTCAGTGAAGATTTAGAGCAATCAAGAACATTGCTCGATATTCAAATGTCACTTGGATCAATTATTGCCTCAAGATATAATAATGGTAGATTTGCTTTAACTCTTGATCACGCAGATTTTTCAGGAGATTCAATGATTCAGGGTTACAAAGAAGGAGCAAGAAATAAAGCGCGCGAATATTTAACAAAGTTTTTCAGCAAAGATTCATCTGAAATTGAGAACATAAAAGAATTATCTTTTTATTTTTGTAGTCAAAATGACTCTCAGAATTTTTTGAAAAATATTTTTTGTTTCTTGGTTGCCATGAATCAGGGTGGTAAAATTATAATCAGAGATAATCCTAATGTTTCTAAAGTTGCTCACAAAATTAATGATGGCTCAATGCCAATCTCAATTTACCGAGATGGTCAAATGTTTTATCATAGCTCTTATGGCTTTATAAACTATCGTGGAGAAGTTGACAAAATGCTTAAACCAAATAGTTCTGGCGTAATGAAATTCAATTTTAAT
>CAMASZ010000037.1 GCA_945861125.1 Rickettsia typhi
AATTACACGGCAAAGAAAGTTCCATTATATTTGTTTCTGGCTACGTTGCCAATGATGCTAGCATTCAAACTATTGCTAAAATTATTCCTAATATAATTATTTTTTCTGATCAAAAAAATCATGCCTCAATAATATCTGGTATCAAGAACAGTAAAGCAACTAAGCACATATTCGCTCATAATGATATCAATAATCTTGAAAACCTACTAAGACAATATCCACTTAGTCAGCCAAAATTAATTATTTTTGAATCAGTCTATTCAATGGACGGGGATTTTGGCAAAATTAAAGAAATCACTAATTTGGCTAAAAAATATCAAGCACTAACCTACATCGACGAGGTTCACGCCGTAGGAGTTTATGGCAATAATGGCGGTGGGTTGAGCGATCAATTAAATCTTGCTTCAGAAATCGACATTATTCAAGGAACTTTTGCCAAGGGTTTTGGAGCTATTGGTGGCTACATTACTGGCAATAAAATAATTATAGACGCAATTCGTAGCTATGCTTCAGGATTTATATTTACTACATCGCTACCACCATCTATATTAACAGCAATAAAAGCTAATGTTGAATATTTACAAAAAAATAATTATGAACGACAAAAGCTTCATCAAAATGTAGAAAAATTAAAAGAGCAATTAAAAATAAATGGCATTAAAATCGTTGAGAATCAATCTCATATAATTTCAATTAAAATTGGCGACGCCCAAAAAGCTAAAATAATTTCGCAAAAACTTTTAAATTATCATAATATCTATATTCAACACATTAACTATCCAACTGTAGATGTTGGAGATGAAAGACTTAGAATTACCATTACGTCGCTTCATGACGATAAGATGATAGAACAATTAATTTTGGCTCTACTGATAGTCTTTAAGGAAGTGCTCTAAGATTATATTCGCTGAAATATCATCATAAAACTTGGTTTTTTTACTGTATATTTTTGATTTCACAATTCGCCTTGCTTCAAAACTAGAAAACCTTTCATCAAATAAAATTATTGGAATTTCAGTGTTTAACTTTGCTTGTAAAAAGCAATCGAGATTAATAGCAAAGTTATTAACAAATTTTGAAACAGCTGTAGAATTGCCATTTATATCGATTGGTAGCCCAATAATTACTGCAACTATTGTATTTTCAATAATTAATTGCATAATTTGCGTAAAGTCTTTTAAATTACTTTGACGATTAATAATTAATTTTGGTGTAGCTATTATTCTTTTATCATCACAAATAGCAACCCCTATTCTCTTTGTACCAACATCCAGAGATATTAATCTTCCTGAATTTGGCAATAAATTTTTTATATTGTCTTGCTTAATAATCACAAATAAAATATGACAAAAATTAGCGATAAAGATATTGTTAAAATTTCCAATTTATGCAAAATAAAAGTTCTGCCTGAAGAAAAAAATAATTTAATTAATCAAATAAGCAAAGTAATTGAATGGGTTGAACAACTCAACAAAGTAAACACCGATAATATTGAACCACTAGTAAACGTCAATCAAACTTCAATCACTTTAAATAAAGATCAAATATCTGATGGCAATATTGCTGAAGATATTTTAAAAAATGCTCCGGACGCCAAATATGAATATTTTGCAGTACCCAAGGTTATTATACCAAATTAACTTAAAAATTAACAATCATAAAAAATCTAAAAGATTATTAATTTTGTTTCCTTAGTAGTAAAATTTGCTGTTAAAAAACATTTATTGCTAGCCAAAAATTCAAATTAAGTTATACCATTTCCACTTAATAAATGATAAATTAAGCAAGATATTTTTGCCAGTCGCGCTAAAGCGACGACATGATTTTTGAGATAAAAATCTTTAAAAAATGAAGCTGTATATCCATACAACTAAGGTTTTTTGAAGATTTTTAGCCAAAAAGATGAAGCTTAATTTATAAATACCTAATTGTATCATTTATTAGTGGAAATGGTATTATACCAAATCCAATCCTTATATAACCCTACAAACACTCTTGGTAATTTCTGATGTTAATGTTCTGAAAAACCTACAGTATAATTTAAAATGGGAAATAGTATAATAACAAATCCCATCTTTAAATAAAATTATGTTGACTTTAATTTATATTAATAGTTAAATATAACGCTTGAAATCCTTTAGAAATACATAAAAAGTTGAAAATAAGATAAAATTTGATAGCAAGTCAATATGGTCTTTGCTTAATTCAATCTACAATCAAATTCTCTTTTTCCTTAAATAAATAAGTCTGATCACAAAATTACCTTAAAAACTCGAACATAAATAATGAAAAATAACCATAAATTTCAAAAAAAGTTTGGATCAATATTAAAAATATCTGGTTTGTATCTTTGGGTGATAATAAAAGTTATACTCAACTTTATTCTTACCAAAAGAACCATATTATTTGTTTCTGATCAAAAAATTAGAAAAATCAACTTTAGTCCATTGCTACAAATGTCTTTACTGACCTTGTCCTTGTTTATTGGCAATGTCTTTGTTCAATCGCTCCAATCTTATAAAATTATCAAAGAAAAATCAGATGAAGTAGAGCATTTAAAGTCACTAAACTCCTATTTTGAAAATGAGTTTGAGTCAGTTAACAATAAACTCAAAAAATTGACAGAGTACATGTATCAAATAAACAATACTAACTACAAGGAAGTAAATGATGAGAAAATAGAAGGAATACAATTCAAAAAATCTAAAAAGCTTGATCAAGATCAGCTCTCTAGGCAAGATAAAAAAACAATCAAAAACATAGAAGAATCACTTGAACATTTTTCTGAAATGCATTTACTAACACAAAAAAGAATAAAAAAAATTGAAAAAGCTATTTCAATGGTTGGTCTTAATATTAAAAATAGCGATAATCTTAAATCATTTGATAAAATCATATCCAATAACAACTATGGCAGAGGCGGTCCTGAAAAAGATGATCAAAAAATCAATCAAATTCTTACAAAAAAAACCAGTGAAGAAGACGCCTTAAATCAAATTAATTCTCTAAAATTTAATAATGAAATTGATTACCTCATGGTTTTAGAGCATTTAGCCAGCACTCTTCCTCTTTCCGAGCCAATGAATAGCTATTATATTTCAAGTGGCTTTGGGATGAGATCTGACCCAATTACCAATCGAAAAACTCTACATCATGGCCTTGATTTTGTTGGTCTTGAGAATGAAAAAATATACAGCCCATCATCTGGAAAAGTTATTTTGGCTGGCAAATTTAGTGAATATGGCAATGCGATAGTTATTGATCATGGTTTTGGAATAACTACCAGATATGGTCACCTTTCTTCAATAAAAGTTAAAGAAGGTCAAATCGTTAAAAAAGGAGAAAACATAGCATTACAGGGTAATACCGGAAGAAGCACAGGAGATCATTTACATTATGAAGTAAGATATAAAAACATCCCTCTTAATCCAAAAAAGTTTCTAGAGGCTGGGCAAATATTGTTTAACAATCAACAAAATATAAGACATGTCAATAGCTGATTTAAAAACAAAAATTGCTACTGCAGTTAGTGGAAACTCAAGCAACAATAACCTAATAACCAAAAGACTGGAAATAGTTAATCAAAATCTTAAAACAGTTCCATCTATATTATCCAATGACTTCCAAATTGAAGGACAAATTCATAGCAGCGGAGTAATTGAAATTGAGGGTAGCGTTCGAGGTATTATAAACGCTAACTCTGTGATATTGCGTGAAAATGGTTTTGTTAATGGTACAATAATTGCAGAATTCTTAAGTATTAGAGGAAGTTTTGAGGGCAATATTAAAGCTAAAAATATTAGGATATCTTGTAAAGCAAAGCTTCAAGGTGAAATCGAATATGAATCTATAGCAGTTGAAGATGGCGCATCCATAGATGGCCAATTTAAAAAACTTTGCTAAATTTAAAAATTTAGTGAAAATAATGTTAATACCATTTTTGATTAAAAATAATCATTACCGTCAAATATTAATTAAGAATCCTCACAAATGCTTAATTTTGATGATCTAATTCAAACAGAAGCAAGAATTTCAAATTATGTTAAAAATACGCCGATTATCTCCAATCAAGAAATAAATCATCGTTTTAAAGCAGAAATTTTCTTCAAACTAGATAATCAGCAAGAAACCAGATCTTTTAAAGTTAGGGGAGCTTTTAATGCTATTTTATCTTTCTATGAAAAAAATAAAAAATTTCCCTCAAAAATTGTAGCACAAAGCTCTGGAAATCATGCTCAAGCAGTAGCATTAGTAGGTAAAAAATTCAATATTCCAGTACTAATTTATATGGCAACCGCCACTTTACCAATAAAAGTTAAAGCAACCAGAAAATTAGGGGCAGAAGTTATATTATGCGAAAAAAGAAGTGAAGCTAATTTTTTAGCAAAACAAAAGGAACAAGAAGGTTATTTCTTTATTCATCCTTCAGATAATGATGATGTAATTTTGGGTCAAGGAACCTGTGTTCTTGAAGCTTTAGAACAATTAAATACAGTTGATGCAATATTTGCTCCTTGCGGGGGTGGTGGATTATTAGCTGGATCTTATATTGCCAAAGAAGGTCTGTGTAAGGAAGCTAAAATTTTTGGTTGCGAACCCTTAATTGCTAACGATGCCTCACTTTCTATTCAAGCCAAGAAAATTATTGGCTTTGAAGATTCACCAAAAACAATTGCCGACGGCGCAAGGACCTTGATGATTTCTCAGCGTTGCTTTAATTACTTACAAAAAATTGACGGAATTATAGAAATTCCTGAAGAAAAAATTATTTTTTGGCAAAAAAAACTTACTGAAATTTTAATGCAAGATATTGAAGCAACTTCAGCCCTTTCAATTGCTGGACTTGAAATTTATTTACAAAAAAACAACATTGGTAATAAGAAATATTTGTTAATAATTTCTGGCGGAAATGTTTGACTTATACCAAATCCAATCTTTAAATAAAATTATAACAAAATATTTTTGCCAGTCGCGCTAAAGCGATGAAATTTTAAGACTCGCAGTTATATCAAATACCATCTTTAAAGCTCCAAATGATTAATAAAACATTCAAAAAAGAAAGGTAAAACTTGACAATAATTGCATTTTACTGTATCATTTGCGTTTTATTATAAAAACTCTCTTACCTTTCAAATTTTTTACAAAAATTCAAGCAAATATGTCCAAAACAACGCAAACAAAATCTCAAAAAGCACCTCTGGAAGGCTTTCATCCAAAACAACATAAGGTAACAATTGTAATGACTGATGGCTCTAAAATTGAAGTCTTAACAACCAAAGGAAAAGAAGGTGACGTAATTAGATTAGATGTTGATCCCAAGAATCATCCCGCTTGGCAAGAAAAAGCAAGCAACTTTATAAATTCAAATGATGAAAGAGTTGCAAAATTTAGAAAAAAATTCGAAGGTTTTGATTCAGTATAAAGGTTAAGCGTGAAATCAGTTCTTTGTTTATCTGGTTGGGGACAAAATCCGCAATCGCTTGAACCAATATTTAACAGTAAGCAATTTTTTGATTTCTCCTTATCATCTCTTGATTATTCAAGCTTCGCCTGCTTTGATTCCCTTCAAGAAAAATTAACAAATCATAACAATCCAAACGTCTTAATTGGCTGGAGTCTGGGAGGCCAAATTGCTACAAGATTAATTGCTAAAAAAATATTTTCTCCAAAATTACTTATCCTAATAGCACCACCATTTCAAATGATAAAAGACCATAATATTAAAGCAGGAATGTCTTTGCAGGTTTTTAATGAATTTTATGATAACTTTACCAAAAGCGCTGATTTAGGCTTAAAGAAATTTTCTATTCTAACTGCCATGAACGATATTAATTCCAGCAAAATTGCTAAAACTTTGGATATAAAAAAAGACAATCATAATCAGCTCAGTTATTGGCTAGAAGAACTTAAAAAAGCTTCTTTATTTAATGTAGATTTTTCAAAAATGCCAAGAACTCTTTATTTTCATGGTGCTGGAGATATGATAGTTCATGTTGCTCAACATCGATATTTTTTAGAAAGAATAAAAGATTTTCGTTTAGAAATTTTTAAAAATTGTGGCCACGCTCCTCATTTGAGTTATATTGATGAAATTAGAAATATAATAAAGGAAGAAATTGACTTGTATGTTTAAAAATATATTTTGGTAAAGTTTTTTGAATTACTTTTTTTGCCATTTTTCCAATAATTTTTTACCCCCTAAACTTTATGACAACTTTATTCGATGAACTAAAAATTGGTGATTTAACTATAAAAAATAGAATAATTATGGCCCCTCTAACCAGAATGCGCTCAACTCAACCAGGAGATATTCCAAATTTATTAAATGCCACATATTATGGTCAAAGAGCAAGCGCTGGATTAATAATTAGCGAGGCTACCCAAATAAGTCAACAAGGCAAAGGCTATCCTGCAACCCCAGGAATATATTCAAAAGAGCAAATTGAGGGTTGGAAATTAGTGACTAATGCCGTACATGAAAAAGGGGGCAAAATTTTCTTACAATTGTGGCATGTAGGCAGAATATCACACTCTTCTTTACAGCCAAACAATAATCTTCCAGTTGCTCCTTCTGCAATTCCCGCCCAAAATAGCGGAACTTTTACTGCAGACTGGAAACCTACTCCAATATTAACCCCAAAAGCTTTGGAAATTAACGAAATATCACAAATAATTTCTGATTATAAAAAAGCCGCTGAAAATGCTAAGATTGCTGGTTTTGATGGAGTTGAAGTTCATGGAGCAAATGGTTATTTAATTGATCAATTTCTTCAAGATGGATCAAATAAGCGAAACGATAATTACGGAGGATCAATAGAAAATCGTTGCCGATTTTTATTTGAGGTTTTAGATGAGGTTTTAAAAATTTGGGGCCACAATAGAGTAGGGGTTCGTCTCTCGCCTTATGGAACTTTTAATGATGTTTGTGATAGCAATCCAGTTGCTTTATTTACTTATATTTTAGAAAATTTATCTCTAAGAAAAGTTGCTTTTGTTGATTTAATTGAGCCACGCTCTTCTTCAGCTGGAGGTGACGATAATTTAAACGATAACTCTCCAATTACATCAGAATTATTTCGTAAATATTTTAGTGGCGTACTAATCTCAGCAGGAGGATACAATCCAAAAACCGCTATTGAAACTATTAAAAATAATCATGCCGATGCAATTGCTTTTGGAAGATTTTTTATCTCAAACCCAGATCTAGTAAGAAGAATTAAAGAAAACAAAGAACTAAACAAATATGATCGCTCAACCTTTTACGGCGGTAATGAGAAAGGCTATACCGATTATCCATACTTAGATTAATTTTTCATATTTATACCAATTTAATTAAATAAAAATGAAAATAATTTCACTAATTACTTTATTCACAATTATTGTTTCATGCACCGCAAACAAATCTTACAATGAGTGGCAAGGCGAAGGATTTTCTGGTTTCGATAGTTACAAAGTTGTAACTGCAAAAAACTATATGATTTCTTCCTCAGAAAATTTGGCTTCCGAAGTGGGTGCAAAAATTCTTGCCAAAGGTGGCAATGCTATTGATGCAGCAATAGCAAGTCAAATGGTCCTTAATGTTATTGAACCTCATTCATCTGGAATTGGTGGTGGTTTATTTTTAATTTACTATGATGCCAAAACGAAAAAAACTATTTACTTTAATGGCAGAGAAATAGCTCCTGAAGGAGCTTTTCCAAGAATGTTTTTAGATGAATATAATGAGCCAAGAAAGTTTTTTGATGTTGTTGGCGGAGGTCTTTCAGTTGGAACACCGGGGGCATTAAAAGCTTTAAAGGAGGCTCATCAAAAATATGGTAAATTGCCGTGGAAAGAACTCTTCGCTCCTGCAATTAAAATTGCCAATGATGGTTTTGTATTAAGTGAAAAAATTCATGTTATACTCGAACAAGTTCCATATTTAAAAGAATATGATGGAATGAGAATATATTTTGACTCTAAGTTAAAACCACATAAAACCGGAACTATAATCAAAAATTATGAATTAGCAAAAACCTTTGAAGATATTGCTAATAATGGAATTGAAACTTTTTATAGTGGCAAAATTGCTAGAAACATTGTTAATGCCGTTCAAAGCTCAAAAGTAAATCCGGGATTTCTTTCATTGCAAGATTTAAAAAATTATAAGGTTAAAACTGGTAAACTAATTTGCTCAAATTATCGAGTAAAATATAAAATTTGTTCAATGCCAGTGCCAAGCGCCGGTGGAATAACTGTTTTACAAACTTTAGGAATTCTTGAAAACTTTGATCTTAGCAAAATCAAACCATTATCTGCCGAAGCAATTCATTTAATTGCTGAAGCAAATCGACTATCTTATGCCGATCGAAACGAGTATTTAGCTGATATAAGCAATGCTCCTGTTAAGGAAATGCTTGATAAGGAATACTTATTAAAACGTTCGCAAATGATAAGTTTTAATAAATCAATTAAAAAAGTTGCTCCTGGCGATATCAGGAATTATCAGCAAAAAGCAGTTGGCAAAATATTTGAAAAACCTTCTACAACTCATTTATCAATTATTGACAAATATGGCAACGCCGTAGCCATGACTAGTAGTATTGAATATTTATTTGGATCGGCTCTTAAGGTAAATGGGTTTATTTTAAATAATCAACTCACCGACTTTTCTTTTATTTCAGAAATAGATGGTAAACAGGTTGTTAATCAAGTTGAGCCCTTTAAACAACCTAGAAGTTCAATGTCACCAATATTTGTTTTTGATAATA
>CAMASZ010000038.1 GCA_945861125.1 Rickettsia typhi
ATCAAAGACCATACTATAAAAAACAGAATTTATAGAACTTTGCCACAATTAGAGAAGGTTGTTTGTAAATTTATTAGTGGTTTGAGTTCGGAAATTATTAAGAGTGTTTGTGGAGTTAATTATATTGAATTATAGATGGGATTTGGTATTAGATGGAAAATTGAGTAATTTCACAGAGAAATCAAGCAGCTTACTGGTATTGAAAAATGTCAGTGTAGAAAAAATAGAATTCAAAGAAATCATATTGCTTGCTCAATGCTTGTTTGTATAAAACTTAAGCAAAGCAGCCAACAAAGCTAAAAGAACTGTTTATCAGGTAAAGCGCGAATTATTAAAAGATTACTTGATTCATCAGCTTAAATCACCTGCTCAGTAATTGGTTTTTGCGTAAGTCCTATCGGTATTATTTCGAAAACAAAATTAAGTTAATAGAAATGGGTTTTATCAGAAGAAAAAGTATCAACTATTTAGGGATATGCTATAAAACTTTATTTTTTAAAGATTTTTATAACAAAAATATTTCTCTTAATTTATCATTTTATGATGAAAATGGTATTAACCAAATCAAATCTTATTTCACCAATATTGTCATGATTAATATTAATTTCTACGGCATTACAAACATTTAAAAGATCATCTAAAAAAGGATTTAAATCATATTTACAGCCAATATTTAAGCTGGATATTGGAGTTTTCATTGATAGATTTTTTTCAGATTTATATTTCCTTACTTCAAATAAAATTTTTAAAATTTCATCACCAATCTCTAAAATATTTGGTAATAATAAATTCAAATTTTTGGGCAATTTAGCGCAATTTCCACGAGCATGAATTGATTTTTTTGTTGCAAATTCATCATTATAAATAATCGAATAAATTTCTTCAGTTATGTGAGGAATAAAAGGAGCAAATAGTTTTAAGATATTTTTAAGACATAAATTTAAAGTTACTAATGTACTTAATTGTTTTTGCAAAACTTGCTGTTTTTGTTCTTTGTTTAAATTAATTCCAGCAAGCTTTTCTGAGGATAAGCCATATGAACGAACTTTACAAATTTCCAAATAATTATCACAAAAATAATGCCAAAAAAACTCTTCCAAAACTTCTCTTGCCTTAGCATATTCATAAATTGCAAATTGCTTATTATATTCTTCAATTACAATTTTTAAACGCGACAAAATCCATAAATCAGTAGGATGGGAAATAAGTTTAACTAAATCTTCATCTTGTAAATTTTTTGAACCAAATTCATCAAGACAGTAATTCTCTAGAACAAGAAAATGTTGTGAACAAAATTTTGCCGAATTAAATAATTTGGTGATTAATTTTTGTCCAATCTTAAAAACCTCTTCGCTATAAGCAATATCAGCACCCAAACTTGAAGCTGAAGCCCAATAACGCACAACATCAGCAGATTTTTCTTCAATTAAGTTTTTTGGAGTTACAACATTGCCTTTTGATTTACTCATTTTAGTTTTATCTGAAGCCAAACACCAGCCAGAAATCATTAAATTATGCCATGGAATAGTTTGCTTTGAATTTGGATTTTCTTGCAATTTAATACTTCCATCTTGATTTTTTTGCGGTTGACCATTTTTATCTTTGACAATTTCTAAACTATGCAAATAAGCTTTAACAATTGTATAAAACGCCCAAGTGCGAATAATCTCGTGAGCTTGCGGACGCATATCGGCAGGAAAAAGTTTTTGATGCCTTATTTCATCAAAACAAATGTTGCTCGAAATACCCTTAGACGAAAGCTGTGGCGTAATTGACGAAGTCGCCCAAGTATCAAGAACATCAACTTCGGCTTCTAAAAACCAATGTTCATTATCTTTATCTTTGATAATTCTTTTTTCTTTATCATTAATATCGATAGAACTATATTTTTTTTGTAATTCTAGAATCAAATTTTCTTTTTCTTGTACATTTAATTCAGTGCAGTCCTCAGGAATATTAACTAGGGGATCAATTGGAAGATTATTTATATTTGGAATAATTGTTTTTTCATAGACATCTACACTTGGCTGAAACGATCTTTCAGGATTAACATTTCTTAAATCCCATACAGGAATTTTTACTCCAAAAAATCTTTGGCGTGAAATGCACCAATCCCATGAAAGCCCTTCAATCCATTGCTCAATACGGACACGCATATAATCTGGATACCAATTGCATTCACGAGCTTTGTTTTTAAGCTGTTCTTTGAATGGTAATATTTTTATAAACCATTGTGAAGTGCTAATAATTTCAATCGGCACACCAGAGCGCTCAGCGCACTTGACAGGACGCAAAGTTTTTTCGGAATTTTTAGCTAGTAAATTTTGTTGTTGCAATAATTCAACAATAATTTTTTTGGCATCTTTGATGTTTTTTTCAGCAATATTTTGATAATTTTCCAAAAATTTTTGCGGATTAAGAAATCCTTCTTTTGATGAATAAAGAAAAATATTATCTCTTGTGATAACGCCAATCTCTTCATCAAATACTTTTTGAACGTCATTACGGTATTCATCAGAAGAATTTTCTGACATTTTTAATATTGCCAATTTACCATCAGTACGAATAATCTCGCGAATTGGCAGATCATATTTTCGTTGCCATTCTAGATCAGTTTCATCGCCATAAGTGCAACACATCACAGCACCAGTGCCTTTATCGGCTTTAACCGAGCCATTATCAACAATAATTGGAACTTTAACACCAAAAATTGGCGTGATGGCGAATAAATCAGTTGAACCACAACCATCAGCTTCTAATTTTTGCGCAAGTGCTTGAGAAATTAAATTTTTTAGAGTTTCTTGAAAAATTTTGCTTTCGGTACTAATCATCACCGCAACGCAAGCTGGCAAAAGCTCGGGGCGAGTTGTCATAATTTCTAACTTTTGATTTTTGTCGTCAAGAGTGAAATTTATAAAATACATTTCGCCTTCAATTTCTTTATCGATAATGTCAGCTTTGGCTAGTGCTGTGCGATCAGCAATGTCCCAAAAAACTGGAGAAAAACGTTTTTCAACTAAACCTTTTTGATATAAATCAAGAAAAGAAGCTTGTGAAATTTTTTGTGACTCCGCAGAAATAGTTTGATATTTTTGTGACCAGTCTACAGAAAGAGCTATTTCATTGAATAAGGCTTCAAATTCTTCTTCAGCATCTTTGACCACTTCACGGCATTTAGCAACAAAATAACCACTACCACCATGATTTTTTTCTCGCTCCTGCGCTTCAAAAACCATAGCTTTTTTATCAATAATTTTTTCAACCAATCTTTCAGTTGGTAAACCATTATCATCAAAGCCCATTGGATAAAATACATCTTTACCTTGCATACGATTATAACGAGCAACAAAATCTGCTTGAGTATAAGAAAAAACATGTCCCATATGCAATAAGCCAGATACTGTTGGGGGCGGAGTATCTATAACAAAGGTTTCTTGACGAGTTAAATCATTTTTCCAGCGATAAATATTATTTTTATGCCAATTATTTCGCCACTTAGACTCTGTTTCTTTGATATTGTATTTTTCAGGAAGTTTCTTGGTCATCTGGTAATGGCATTAGATAATTTCAATTAATTCAGCAAAGTAATTACCGATGCTAAATATATAGATTTTATTATTAACTATAATTGGAGAATGAAAAATTTTTTTACCGATTGTAATCTCTTTTTCTATTTTTCCATCAAATGGAGATACAAAAATTAAGGCTCCATCATTTTTAGAAATTATAATCTTATCTCCTGCCATTGAAACACCAGAATATATGTATTTGGTAATTGGTTTTTTCTTATTTTTGAAATCAGGAAGATCTGATATCCATTTAATACCACCATTTTTTTTATACAAAGCCAGTAATTTATTATCATTATTGATAAGATAGATATAATCACCAGCTATCCAAAAATTGACAATTCCAGCTATTGCCTTTTTCCACAGCAAATCTCCTGATTTTATGTTTACAGCTTTCATTAATCCGGCATTAGCAATTAGAAAAACAATATTATCTTTTACAATTGGGCTGGCATCTGCATCACTAAGATAAAAATCAGAATTTATAGTCTTATCAAAGTTCAAATCCTGTCTCCATAATTCCTGACCATTATTTTTATTTAAAGCATAAACCTCGGAAGATGAGTAAGATGCAAAAATTATGTCTTTATATATAACAGGATCAGCTGATCCAAAAATTGATGTAGATCGATCTATTCCCGAGTGAATCCATTTTATTTCACCATTTATAGCATCTAATGCATATAATTTGTTATTATCAGAAATTGCAAATACAGTTTTACCATCGCTTATTGGTGTAGAAATTAATATTGAAGAAATATTTTTTTGCCAAATTATTTTACCTTCAAAACTAACTGCAACAATTTTATTACTACCAATTGTTGCAAAAATTTTATCATCATAATAACTGATATGAGGGGTTTTAAAATTTTCTAAACCTAATTTATCAAACAGTTTTAATTGCCAAATTTTTTTCTTATTTTCTAAATTATAAGCTAAAAGCCTTCCCGAATTTGTTAAAAAATATATTTTATTATCTTTGATAATTGGCGAATAAACAAAACTATCAGAAGAATCATTCAAATAAATAAAAAATTCTTGCCAATTTTTTGCAATTGAAAGTGATTTTTTTTTAGATAATGAAAAAAATTTCTTTTGATAATCAAAATCTTTTTTAATGTTCTCTACATATTGATTTTGATAACTCGAAGATCCTAACCAAAAATTATTTTCTTTTTGAGGTGGTATAGAAAAAATTTTATTTTCTAAAGATTTATCGACTGAAATTTTATTTGCATTTAAATATAGCGATACCGCCTTTTGTTTATCGTATTTTTCATCTTTACTGCAAGAGGTAAGAAAAATTAGAAATATTAGAATAAGCCTCATTAAAATATGTCTTTTTAAATTTTTAATTCGCCACGAAGCTTGACTTAGAGAGGTACTTCATAAAATAAAATCAAGCCATTGTTTATTTTAGCGCTTTAGTTTCGGTTGATTTTGGCTGATAACCCTTTTCATTTATCATTAACATCATATCTTGAGCCTTATATTTCAGATTTTGAGAAGCTTCAGAATTTATAATTGATTCAAAAATCTTATAAGCAACTTCAAGATTGTTATTTTTTAAAGCCAGAAGACCGCGCTGTTCAGTAATTTGATATTTTAATATTTTTGAACTACTTTCAATTGCCTCAATTCTTTTTGGTAAATCACTTTTTTTGACTTCTTCACTGTCAGAAAGCCATGTTTTAACTGCAAGCAGTCCAGAAAAATCTTTAATATATCTATCACAACCGAAACATTTGTTGATTTGAGAATAAATTTCTCCTGCTTGTGATAATTTGTTGGATCTTACAAGATATGAAGCATATCTTATTCCAGCTAAAGATTTTATTTCTGATGGTGCTGAAGACTCATAAATTTTTTTTAATAATTCTTCAGATTTATCCAGCTCGCTAAGTTGCTCGTGAATCATTGATTGATGAAGCATCTCTGAGTATTTATTGCTATTTATTTTTGAGTTTACTCTGTAGCCAGCTATAATAATTGCCGATAGAAAAAAAACTAAAATTATTTTTTTTATTAAAGAAATATTATTTTTAAAAAAACCTAATCCTGATTGGTTTGATTGCTCTTGATCTAATTGCATATTTTTGATATGAATGTTTATTTATAACAACAAAATTACCTAAAAATGGAAAAATAAATATTTTGCATAAATCGATAACTACTTAGCAAAAAAGTTGTATGATTTAAATTCTAATTTATGTTTAAAAAATAGCAAAATATATTTTTAGCTATGAAACTAATTTTAGACAACAATCTAAAGTATTTTTTAAAAGATAAGCGATAGTCATGGGACCAACTCCACCTGGGACAGGAGTTATTGCTAAAGCAATTTCTTTAACGTTTTCAAAATCAACATCACCAACAATTCTAGATTTACCATTTTGTTCATTAACGCGATTAATTCCTATATCAATTATTACCGCACCTTTTTTAATCATATCTTTAGTGATAAGATTTATTTTGCCCGCAGCAGAAAAAATTACATCGGCCTGCAAACATTCCGCTTTAAGATTCTTAGTACTTCTATTGGCAATAGTTACAGTACAATTTTCTAGCATTAATAACCTTGCCAAAGGCCTACCCACTATATTTGAAGAACCAATTACTAATGTTTTTAGACCAGATAAATCATTTCCTAATGTTGACTTTAAAAGGTGAACACAGCCAAGAGGAGTACATGGAACTAGCGCTTTGTCAATACCGTCAACTTCTCCAACTGAAAGTTTGCCAACGTTATAAATATTAAAACCATCAACATCTTTTCGATGATCAATTGCATGGATTACTTTTTTAGAATTAATATGTTTTGGCAGTGGTAATTGTATTAATATACCGTGAATTTTTTCATCTTTGTTTAGTTCTTCAATTTTAGCAATCAATTCTGCCTCAGAAATATCTTCTGACATTTTAAATTGAATTGAATTCATTCCAACTGCATGAGCAGTCTTTTCTTTATTACTAACATACACCTCACTAGCTGGATCATTACCAACAAGAATTACTACTAGAGTTGGTGTTATATGAAACTTGCTTTTAATTTCCTTTACTTTGAGAGAAATATCTTGACGCATTTCTTCAGCTATTTTTTTTCCATCGATAATTTTTGCAGTCATTTTAAAATTAGTTTTATTAAAGAAATAAATGCACTGTTGCAAATAAAGTTTTTTTAAGAAATATGATTATAAAATTTTTGAAAGATAAGCGTACCTAGATGTAATGGCCTAGAAGAAGTGATTTCAAAAATTTTAGAATTGTGAAAATTTCAACAAAAAAGTTGATTTGCGACAGTGTTATAAAGTTAGAATTTTAATTAACCTGTACAGATATTTAAATAATTAAAATTGTTGTTATTAAATCTCACCAATTTCCATCAAAAAAGCCTTATCCAAGCTATCTTGTTGATGTTTTTTCTTAAAATCTTTTGGACTTCCAACAAACAAAATTTTTGAATCATTTAATACCGCAATTGAATCGCATATTTCATCCATATCTGACAATATATGTGAACTAAAAAATATAGTATTACCCAATTTTTTATAATCAACTAACTCACTTTTTAATGAGTTTCTTGCTTTTGGATCAAGTCCAGACATTGGTTCATCAAGTATTACTAATTTTGCTTGTGATAAAAAAGTTGCTAATAAACCTAGTTTTTGGGTCATTCCTTTAGAATATTTACTAATTTTTTGATTTAAAACTTCATATGGTAACTGCAAAGTGTTACAAATTTTTTTACATTTAAAATGATCAATTTTTGAATTATAAAAACCCAAGACAAATTCAATAAAATCAAAACCTTTCTGATGAATTGATGGCTGGAATTTTTCTGGCAAATAACAAACTTTCTTTCTGGCCTCGGGTAAAATTCTTGATTTTCCAAAAATTTCTACTTCACCATCATCTTGATCTAACAAATCTAAAATAATTTTAATTAATGTTGTTTTCCCCTGTCCATTTAAACCAATAAATCCAAATATTTCATTGTTATTAACATTAAAAGAAACATCAGATAAAACCGGTTGTGAAAAACTTTTAGAAATATTGGAAATTTTGAGCGGAACCATGATTAATAGTTATTTATCAATAATTTTATGCATAGCTAAAAGTGCAATAATATAACCCTCAACGCCAAGTCCACAAATTATTCCATCTACAACCTCACTTAAAAAAGAATTATGGCGAAAATCTTCTCGTTTAAAAATATTAGAAATATGAAGTTCAATTTTTTTACCATGAAAAATTTCTAAAGCATCTCTAATTGCTACCGAAGTATGAGTATAAGCCGCAGCGTTAATTATTAATCCTTGATATTTTTTAATTGCATCTTGAATAAAATTAACAATTTCACTTTCACTATTTGATTGTTTGTAATCAATTTCTAGATTGACTTGTTTTGCTATTTCTCTACATTCGTCAATGATCTTATCAATCGATATTTCACCATAAATTTTTTTATCACGCAAATGGAGCAAGTTAAGATTGGGGCCGTTAATAATTAAAATTTTTTTCATATTAGTTATTTTTTATTTGCAGAAAATTCTATTTTTATATAAAAAAAGATGGTTATTGGAATTGATATTCCATATGTTAAACCTATTATAGCAAGGGTTAGCCATGGCTTAACAATTAAACCAATTATTATTGAACCAATAATTAACAGAGTTAGATATAGGCTATCATTTTTTATTGGGATTTTTTTAATAGAGATTGTAGGAACTCTACTTGCCATTAAAACTGCTAGAACCGATATGTAAGTTATAATCAAAATTGGATCAGTATAAAAACCACTACCGAATTCATAAAATAAAACCATCGGTAACATTGACATTGCCGCTCCAACTGGAGCTGGTATTCCTTTAAAAAAATATTTTTCTAAAATAGGATTTTTTGCCGCTCTACTCAAATCAACATTAAAACGAGCTAAACGGATTACGGCACATATTGTAAAAAATAAAACCATTGCCCAGTCAAGTCCTTTAATTTCAACATATGAATTAATCCAAAAATATATAATAAAACTTGGTACTACACCAAAGTTTACAAAATCTACCAGTGAATCTAATTGGGCTCCAAAGTCACTTGAAGAATTTAAAAATCTTGCCAACCTACCATCAACACCATCCATAAAACCAGCTAATAAAAGCA
>CAMASZ010000039.1 GCA_945861125.1 Rickettsia typhi
CTTAATTAAATCTGCAATAGTTAGTAAAGATGAAAAAGAAAATGGTGAAAGAGCGTTATTAAATTTTGGTCATAGTTTTGCTCATATTTTTGAAACAGAAACCAACTATTCTGGAGAAATTTTACACGGTGAGGCTGTTGCTTTAGGAATGGCCATGGCTACAAAAATGTCTTTAAATTTTGGTTTAATTAATCAAGATTCTTATCAAAAAATTATTACTCATTTAAACAAATGTGGTTTTATAATTAATCCAAATAAAATAAGATTAAATTGGCATAAGGAAAATTTAATTCAACATATCTATAAAGATAAAAAAAATGAAAATAATAAATTAACTTTTATTTTGCTGAACGATATTGGAAAAGCTACAATAAGGAAAAATGTTGATATCAATGATTTCTTAAAAATTTTGAATGAATTTATAGAAAATTAATTTTTTTAAATTTGTGTTGAAAGTTGAGTGACTTGATATAGTTTATCGGCATTAGAAATTATCTCGATAATTTGCCTGCGTGATGGAATGGTAGACATAACGGACTTAAAATCCGTGGAGCCTTAACGCTCTTGCCGGTTCAAGTCCGGCCGCAGGTACCATTTCCATCCTCTGTGATTTTCTTTATTGAATTATTTCAATTAATCCCAATCCAAATCATAGTTAGTAGCATGATTTATTTTAAAAAAATAGTTCAAATTATATTCCTATTTTTTTTGGGTTTAGCTCTATTTTCATGCGAAGAAGGTTGTGTTGAATATGATGAATTTTCTACTCGTTCTATTGAGGTAAACTCCAATCCTAATTCTTATAGACCAAATCCAGATCCAGTTTATGGAACCTACAATTCTGATAATGGTGGGCAAAGTGCCGAGTGGCATGATACTGGATATGTATCAAATGGAGAGCATTTTGTTGTTCAAATTTCAGGAAGCTGGACAGCTCAAGAAGGAATAGGAATGAACGAGTCTCTATTAAATGCCATGCCTTTATGTAAAATTTGTAGTATCAAAAATTCGTCTCCAAATCAAACCTCAAATTGTATATGTCATCCAGGAGAGCAACCGATACCAGAAATATTGCCAAACGGCAGTCCGGCAACTAGCAGTTGTGCAAGCTCTGCAAATCAAAATAACTCAGCTTTATGCTCTTGTACCACAACCTATCCAGGCAAAGTCACTGATTATGACGTCTATCATTTCCCTTCCGATTATCTAAAAAAAGATTATACCAAAAAAGAAAATTCTAAACAACAAAACTGTAGGTTTCAAAGGGGTATGGGTGCTTATGTTGGTTTATATGGTAAAAGTGGTGTAGAAATTCCAAACAGAGCCTATCATCTTTTTACTGTAGATTCAATTTGTAATATAGTCAGAAATTCAAACGGTCAATGTATTGATAAGCAAGGTAATGATGCTACAAAATATGTTTTTACAAGTCTTGAGAATAAAATTTTTGTAAAAGATGATAAACAAGGAAACAATCCAGCAACCACATCTTATATATCAGGATCAACTCCTCATGAAGCTGGTGAAAAAGTTAAGGTAATAATTTATGACTCATATTATAAAGATAATTATGGTAAGTATAATTTGACTTTTTATAAGGGGGTAGCCAGTGCAAGTGGTGAAGATGGAATATTTGAAACTTTAATTAAATATGTTGAAGAAAAGGTGATGGGTAAAATCTCTGCTAGTGGTGGTGCCAGGGAAGGTGGTATACTTGAATTTATGTTTAATTCATTAGTAAAGGATGCTAGATTTATTAGGTTTGTTAATTTGAGCTTGGTTTTATATTTAATTTTCTTTGGAATTGGTAGTTTAATCGGAGTAGTTGAGATGACTAGAAAGGAGATAGCTTCAAGAATATTAAAATTTGCTTTAGTAATTTTCTTTACCAATCAAAATAGTTGGTACTTCTTTAATAAGATTGTAGTAGGGTTTTTTAAGGATGGTATGGATAGCGTTGTTAAAATAATTATGAATTTATATGATTCAAGAATTGAGCCAACCTCTGCTGTAATATTAGCTCAAGTAGATAGAGCTACAGATTTAAGTAAAGCAACTAGATTCTCCTACATTGATAATATGATAAAAGATCTATTATCGGTTGCAGTTTCAAAGAAAGTTCTGGGCTTATTTTTTGTCGATATTTTTGGTTTTATCTACATCTTATGTATATATGCACTAATATTCTTCTTTATTTATGTGATGGCCGTTGCTGCGATTAATTATCTAGTGAATTTTATGAAAATAATTTTTGTTTTATCGCTTGGACCTTTATTTATAGTGTTAAGTTTATTTTCGAAAACTTCTGATATTTTTAAAAATTGGGTATCTTTTTTAGGGTCAAGAGCTTTAGAAATTATATTCTTGTTTGCAGTGTTATATCCATTTTTAACTATTATCAATAAATATTTTACAGACATGTTTTACTACAGAGCATGTGGTGTTAATAAAGGAATAGGGGTTGTGAAAATGATAGTATATTACGCTGAAATTAATAGATCATTACCAGAGTGGTTCATGTCTTTTTTTATGATTGCTGGTTTATTGGCCATTACATTGCTAATTATTCAAAAAATGCCAGAGGTTTCTGGTTATTTAATATCAATAAGCGGAGTTCCAAATAAAGATGTAGGAAATACTGGTAGAGGTCAATCTGGAACAAATATGGCTTCAGCCATGTTAAACAATGCTATTGCAAAAACATTTTCAGCTTTAAAATCTGATTTTGTCGCTGGAAATATTGCTCGTGCAATGAGGTTTAGTGCTTCTGGCTTAACCAGCGTTGCTAGAAGTAGCGGTGTTGCTGATATTTTTAATAGAATTCCTGGAATTGGTCCAAGAACGGCAGCGCGTAACGCTTATATTGATGGCGCAATAAATCGCGCTATTAAGCAAGGCGGTTCTCATGACGATATTAGAAGGGCAGCTATGCAGGAACTTGGAATGTTGATGAATTCAAAGAAAAATCTTGCAGCTGCTCTTGGAATAGATATGAAAGCTATTGCAGGAAGGCTAGATCAAAAACTTGTAAAAGATCCATTGCAGAATTTTATTAAATCAGAAGCACAAAGATTAAAAAAAGATGGCAGTGGAGGGGGTCAGCTTTTTGGTAAAGATTTGAGAGATAAAATTAAAGAAAATGCAAGAGAGTGGGCTAGAAATAACCTAGGATCTGGTGCTCAAAGAGCAGAAGATTATCTGAAGCAATCATCTATGAAAGATTTGGTAAGATCTAAAGCCGAATATTCCTCTTCGGAAGCAGCTAGAGCATTTGCTGGGGATAATAAAGCTAAAGAAAATTTTATGATGAATTTACAACAAGAATCTTCAAGAAACGCCAGGAAATATGATGAAAGAAGTGCTCAAAATGCTAATAAATGGCATAGAGGATTTCCAGATCTAGTTAAAAACGCTTTGAATAAAGCAAAAGATAATATTAGGGGTAAAGAATCTATAGATAAAAAAGCTGAGAATTTTTTGAGAAAAGTAGATAAAATTGAAAACCCTCTATATAAAGGTTTAAATCCAGTAAATCCATCTAATTGGTTTAAAAGTGGTCAAGATGGAACTGATGGAAATCCTTTTAATCGAAGGAACTGGAATTTTGAATCTAAAGATTACAAAAAAGAATCTTTAGAAATGCAAAGAAGAGCTATATCAAAAGTTTTGTTAGATACCGATAAAGGAATTAGCAAACTTGATAGGTCGCAAGATTATAAAAGTCAAAAAAAACAAGGAAAGGAAATATATAATAGAAATTACTTATATGGAAGGTTGCACGATTTAGCAAGGAAAGAAGCTGAAAATGATCTTAAAAAAGAGAAAAAAGATTTTTATTCAATGGCGCCAAATTACATTCCCTCATCATCTAAAATAAAAGACGCTGTTGATCGTACTGGCTATAGTGCTAGAAAAATGCTTAGTCAACAAGGTTTAGTATCAGGACCAAGTCCTGATAATGTTAAATTTTTTGATCCAAAATTTGAACAAAAAAGAGATTTAGCCATACAAAGCCTGAAAGCGGATGATAAAATTACATCCAACCTTGAAAAGGCTGTAAAAATTCAACATGCTTTAGAAGGTTTGGGTATTAAAACTGAAAATCAAGCTGAGGTTTTATCAAGAATGATAAAAGATCAAGTTTTAGAAGATAAAAAATCAGGAAATCTTGATCAATATAAAGATCAAACCCCAACAATTTTGTCAACTTCTTTAGATCCTAGAGTTTTAAGTAGGTATGAGAATTATTTACAATCTATTTCTCAAGGTGGAGACCTGGTATCTTCTGGTTCGGCTAGTGATATTGCATCAAGATCCTCTACTTCCGATACCGCCAATAGAGATAATACTGTTGGAAATGTTATTGATCGTGAAATTAATAAATCTTTAAACATTTTTAATAGAGAAGAGGAATCAATTAATAAAATTTCTAGAAATTTAGTTAGTGATGAGCGTGAAATTAAAGAGGCTCTCGGTAAAATTTCTTCTAATAATCAATTTGATCAAAAACAATTAGAAGTTGATCAAGTTCCTAAATCGAATTTAACAAAAAAGCCACTAAAAGGTATATTGAAAAAACCAAAAATACCTGAGCCAGCAGAAGATTCTGGTTCAATTATGGTTGGTGGTTCAAATTTTGGTTTTATAGGAAATGATGAAATTGAAAATTATTCTCCAAATTCTTCTGCAAGACATTTATTGCAAAACAACAATCAAGATCAAAAACAGCAATTGCAATCCTCAGATTATTCATCAAATCTTTCTCTGATAACTTCAAAATCAGAAAAATCTGAGTTACTTAATAAAGATCCTGATTCAATTGTAATAGGTGGTTCAAATTTTGGTTCTATTGAAAATGATAAAATTAGAAATGATTCTTCAAATTTTTCTACAAAGCAATTTGTGAAAGATGATGGTGAGGATGATTATTTAAATCGTCAAGATAAAAAACAACAAGAAAAATCTTTGGAATATTTATCTAAAGAACCTTTAAGTACAGTGGTTTCAAAAAATACTGTAGTTGATAATTTTGAATCAAAATCAATTAGTTCATTTAACTCGGAAAACATCGTTGTTGATAAATCTTCCGATATTAGCGATAAATATGACTCAATTAATAAAAAACTTGATCAGAAATCATTTGAAGCAAAAGAATCTTCTGAGCTTATTGGCATTGAAAAAGATTCCTTTGTGAAACAATTATCACGGGAGTCTGATAATAATCAAAATCAGAAATCCCAATTGCCAGATTATCAATTCAAAAGGTTATCAACCGTAGATGATAAAAATGAAGAAATTGAAATTAAAAGTGCAAAAATTTCTTCTGATTTAGGAAAAGTTTCTGAAAAAACTTCTTCAAATTTGAAAGAGTCAGAGAAAGAAATTTTATTGTCTTCTAAAGAAGATTTAAGATATACCGCAGAAAGAAAAATTTCTTCTCAAGAAGATTATAATCAAGCAAAAATTGAAAGAGATGAATTAGTCAAAAGTGTCGCCTTGCTAGATTCATTTACTCAAGCTCCTAAAGATCTACTACTTCAAGGAGGTATTGAAAATATACTAGTTCAAGCCCCTAAGGACCTATTACTACAAGGTAGCTTGCCTTTATTAGATAAAGATAGTGCATCTAAAGGTGATCTTGATCCTAAAGTTGCTGAGGAAATTAAAAAAGAAAAGACCAAAACTGAAATTGATTTAAAGATATCTAAAATAGATAACAAAATGACAAACTATGAGCTACAAATTTTAAAAGAACAATTAGCTAAGGGGGAGGAAGTTGATACATCTAAAATTCAAGCTTTAGAACAAAAAACCAAAGATCTAAAAATAAAAATTGATAAGAAAAAATCAGAAATCGAAAATTTTAATAATTTTTTAAGCGGTAAAAAATAATCTTTAAATTGAAATTTAATTTGTTACTAATATGATTTTTGCTTAGGCGCTGTTAACAAAGGTTTTTAAATTCAGATTTTTTATATTTTTAGCGCTTTTTTAATAAAATTGCGATAAATATATGGAAATATTTTGAGGAATTTTGTTAAAAAATAAGCAAAAATAGAATTAAATATGGCTTAAAAACTTTTGTTAACAGTTCCTAAGTGTTTATTTGGATAAATAGTTGACAACAACTTATACCAAATCCAATGTTTAAATAAAATTATAACAAAATATTTTACTAGTCGTGCTAAAGCAACGACACGATTTTTGCCGGTCGTGCCCTAGGGCAACGACACGATTTTTGAGATAAAATTTTTAAAAAATGAAGCTGTATATCCATACAGCTGAGGCTAGTGTTGCTCGCTTTAGCGCGACTGAAAAATTTTTTAGAGATTTTTGTACCAAAAATATAAAGTTAGAATTTTAATTTTTTTTAAAACTTTTAAAGATTGGATTTGGTATTATTATTTTCAGAAAAAGCTTGAATATATTTGGATCCCCGTAAAGCGGGGCTTGTTCCATTGCCCACTTAAATTAAAATATACCAAAGCCTTGAACTCTACGTTATTTTCAAGTTTAAAATAATCTTTGGCATATATGGCAGGCGTAGCTCAGTTGGTTAGAGCATCAGGTTGTGGTTCTGAGGGTCGCGGGTTCGAACCCCGTCGTCTGCCCCAATTAACCAAATTAATTAACCAAATTAAAAATGGATATTATAATATTGGGATTAGTCGCTTGTTTTATTTTTTATAAATTAAGCAAAATATTAGGAAAAATTGATGATGAGGAAAGAAATAATATTGAAGAAAAAATTAGAAAACAAAAAGAATCTTCTGAACAATTTTTAAATTCTCTTAATTTAAAAAAACAGCAAGATCAGCAAGAAATTGTTACTATTGGTTCTAGCTCTACTGAGGATACAAATTTTTCTGATTTAGATTTATCAAATTTAGATAATCTTAGCAAAGAAAACCTATCACAAATTACCAAGACTTGCAATATTTCAGTAAAATTTTTTATAAACGGAGCAAAATCAGCTTTTGAAATGATTATTAAAGCCTTTGGTGCTGGCGATCTAGAAACATTAAAATTTTTGTTGGCAGAAAAGATTTATAAAGGTTTTGAAATTGCGGTTAATCAAAGAAGAGCTGAAAATAAAAATCTTATAACTAATTTAATTTCAATTGATAAAGCTGAGATTTTATCGGTAGCAATAGTTAATCAAAACATTGCCTCGATAGCGGTCAAATTTATTTCAAAACAAATTAATTACATTACCAATCATAATAATGAAGTTATTGAAGGTAAAAAAGATGAGATTGTTGAGATAAATGATATATGGACATTTAAAAAAGATATTTTATCCCAAGATCCAAACTGGAAAATTGTATCTACAGGGGCTTAATAATTTTAAAATTTACTCAATATGTTAAAATTATCAGAAAAATCTAACCTTAAAATTGGTAATAAAAACTACAAGTTTTATTCCTTAGTCGAGGTTGAAAAAAAATTAAATATTAACATTGATAACCTTCCTTTTAGCTTGAGAATTCTTATTGAGAATTTGCTTAGAACCTATAAGGATGAAACAATTTTGAAAGATCATATTCTTGCTATTGTTGAATCCGTAAATAATCCTCAAAAAAGAATTGAAATTGCCTTTTCTCCAGCAAGGGTTTTAATGCAAGATTTTACTGGCGTTCCTGCGGTTGTTGATTTAGCAACTATGCGTGATGCAGTAAAAAAAATGAATAAAGATCCAAAAAAAATAAATCCTTTAGTACCAGTTGATCTAGTAATCGATCATTCTGTACAAGTTGATTTTTACGGTGATAATAATTCATTTCAAAAAAATGTTGATATTGAATTTGAAAGAAATATTGAGCGTTATCAATTTTTAAAATGGGCGCAAAAATCATTTAATAATTTTCGAGTTGTTCCGCCTGGAACTGGAATTTGCCATCAAGTTAATCTTGAAAATTTGGCTCGCGTTGTATGGACAAAAAATGAAGCAAATGAAGAGTTGGCATATTTTGATACTGTTGTGGGTACTGATAGTCATACTACAATGATTAATGGCTTGTCAGTTTTGGGTTGGGGTGTTGGCGGTATTGAAGCAGAGGCAGCAATGCTTGGTCAGGAAGTTTCAATGCTTATTCCAGAGGTAGTTGGTTTTAAATTAATTGGTAATCTTGCTGAAGGAATAACTGCTACTGATTTAGTTTTAACAATTACTCAAATGTTACGAAAAAAGGGGGTAGTTGGAAAATTTGTTGAATTTTTTGGTAGTGGAGTTGCTAATTTGTCATTAGCTGATCGAGCAACAATTGCCAACATGGCTCCTGAATATGGTGCAACTTGTGGTATTTTTCCAATTGATAAAACTACTTTACAATATTTAAAATTAACTGGTAGAGATGATGATTTAATTGATTTGGTTGAACAATATTCTAAAGTTCAAAAAGTCTTTGTTGATAATGATCAATCAAATCTAAATTTTAGCGATACCATTGAGCTTGATTTGTCGCAAGTACTACCTAGCATTGCTGGACCAAAACGTCCCCAAGATAAAGTAATTTTAAATAAGGTCGCGGAGTCATTTGATAATTTGCAAAAAGAACTAAAGA
>CAMASZ010000040.1 GCA_945861125.1 Rickettsia typhi
ATATTAGTTATATGTATATAAAATAACAAATTCTAGCACTACAAGATTTGCAAAAAAAATCTTTAAGAGTAAATAATTTAAGATTTTTGCAATATTGAAAAAGCTTGAGTATATTTTATTTTTAAATATTATCAAAAAAAATCAACCAATAAATTTATTTTAAATGAATAAAAAAGATTTAGCCAACTGTATTCGTTTTTTATCAATTGATGCAATTGAAAAAGCTGGATCAGGTCATCCCGGTATGCCAATGGGAATGGCTGATGTCGCTACAGTTTTATTTACCGAATTCTTAAACTTTAATACAAATGATCCAAAATGGCTAAATCGTGATCGCTTCATTTTATCAGCTGGACATGGATCAATGCTACTTTATTCACTTCTTTATCTTACCGGATACAAAGATATCAACATCGATCAAATCAAAAATTTTCGTCAAATTCATTCAAAATGCGCTGGACATCCTGAATATGGAGAACTTGAAGGAATAGAGACTACGACTGGTCCACTAGGACAAGGTATTGCAAACGCAGTTGGTATGGCAATTTCTGAGAAAATGCTTAAAGCAAGATTTAGTGAAGAAATTTTTAATCACAAAGTATATTGTATAGCTGGTGATGGTTGTTTAATGGAAGGTATATCGCAAGAAGCATTATCATTAGCCGGACACCTAAAATTGAATAATTTAATAATAATTTGGGATAATAATTCAATTTCAATTGATGGTAAAACCTCAATTACAACTTCTGAAAATACTAATTTACGCTTTGAAGCCCTAGGATTCAAAGTAATATCAGTTGATGGACATAATTTTTCACAAATTAATGATGCATTTACCGATGCACAAAAATCAATAATGCCGGTATTTATAAATTGCAAAACTATAATTGGCTATGGCTCACCAAACAAAGCGGGTAGTGAAAAAGTTCATGGCTCAACACTTGGTGGGGAAGAAATAAAAAAAACTCGCGAAAATTTAGGATGGAACCATAATAATTTTGAAATTCCCAACGATCTTTTAAATGGATGGCGCTCAGCTTCAAAAAGATCTCAGGATCTTTATCAAAAATGGCAAAATAATTTAAATAAATTATCAGACCATAAAAAAGCTGAACTTTCACAAATTATCAACAAAGAATTTTCAACAAGTTTCAATCAAAAAATTGAAGAGTTTAAGACCAAAATAATCAACGATCAAAACACTCAAGCATCTCGAAAATCATCGCAACAAGTCCTTGAAATGATTACAGGGGAAATTCCATCTTTAATTGGCGGTTCGGCAGATTTAACAGAGTCAGTTCTTACTAAAACTACTCATACTAAATCAATTACTCACGATAATTTTTTGGGAAGATATATACATTATGGAGTTAGGGAACATGCTATGTCAGCAATCATGAATGGAATTTCTTTACATGGTAATTTTATTCCTTACGGCGGAACTTTCTTAGTTTTTTCTGACTATTTAAAACCCGCCCTAAGATTGTCTGCCTTAATGAAGCAGCAAGTTCTTTATATTTTTACACATGATTCAATCGGCCTTGGTGAAGACGGGCCTACCCATCAACCTGTTGAGCATCTTGCTATGCTTCGTTCAATTCCTAATTTAAATGTTTTTCGCCCAGCAGATAGTGAAGAAACTCTCGCTTGCTATGAATTAGCTCTAGAAAATAAAAACTCTCCTTCAGCTTTAGTTTTTTCAAGACAAAATTTAAAATTTATTGATAAATACTGCCGAGATTATAAAAAAGGTGCTTATATAGTTATTGATTGTGATAATCCACAAACAATAATTATTGCCACTGGCTCTGAACTGCAAATCGCAATAGAAGCTAATCAAATTTTAAAAAATCACAATATTAATTCTCGAGTAATTTCAATGACATCTTTTGAAATATTTAACAAACAAGATGATTCATATAAAAATAAAATTCTTGGTGATGATAAAACTCTAAAATGCGCAGTTGAGGCAGGAGTTAGGCAGGGATGGGATCAATTTATTAATAGAGAAGGAATTTTTATTGGCATGAATAGCTTTGGGGCATCCGCTAAATACGAAGATTTATATAAAAACTTTCAAATAAACTCACAAAATCTGGTAGATCAAATTTTAAAAAAACTTAATAATTTTATTTAAGACAATCAGTAAAATCTTTAATTAGCTCTTCAATTATTAATAGATAGCCATTTTTACCAGAGTCATAGCTTTTCTTGCCAATAATATCAAGAGACCTAAAATCTATATTGTGTTTATTAGCCATTCTTTTAGAGGCATTTCTTTCATCATGATTATCTGCAAAAATACATTTTATTTGATTATTCTTTAGCAAATTTTCAATAGCCTTATAATCTTTGATTTTTATTTCAGAGTGATTATTGCTTACCATCTTTAGACCAGATTTTAAGTGAAAATAATCTTCAAAATAAACAATAGAGCTATGATAAAAAATAAAATTATTTTGTGAATAATTTAGTAATTTTTTTTGATTAATTTCTGAAAATTCCACTAGTTCTTTTTTAAATTTATCAAAATTTTTTTTGTAAAAAGAACAATTATCGCTATTTATTTTGCATAACTTTAACTTAATAAAATCAGCTATTAATATGGCATTATCAAGATTTAACCATATATGTTTATCATATTGATTATTATTATAAATAAGTTTTAAGTTCTTTATTTTTGAAAGTTGGTAACTTTTAAAATTTAAGTTAGAAGCATGAATAAGCTTTACAAAATTATTTTCTAATAAATCATCAACATAAAAAATTATCTTAGCTTTTTTAAAATTACTTAGATCTGATTTTTTTAAATAATAATTATGTTCCGAAAAATTTGGATCAATAATTAAAACCACCTCATCTAAACCACCACTAATAGATAAAATGATTTGATAAATAGGATTAATTGAAGCTACAATTGTAGAGCTTCCTGCAAAGGTTTTACTTACAGGTAATAAAAAAATAAAAATAAAAATAATTAAATTTCTCATGATTATTTCAAAGCTAGATAAGGTTAATTTAAAAATTGATAATCAAAATATAGTAAAAGATATTTCTTTAACCTTACTAAAAAACAAAATAACTACATTAATTGGTCCAAATGGCGGAGGCAAATCTTCAATTGCCAAAATAATTTTGGGAATTATTAAACCAAATAACGGTAAAGTCTTTGTAAAGGATAAAATAAAAATTGGCTACATGCCACAGAAAGTTGAAATTGATAAAACAATACCAATTTCTGCCATTGATTTTATTAAGCTTTGCAAAGGAGATAGTTCTTTAGATAAAAAAATAAATCAATTATCTTCAAGATTAGGAATAAAAAATATCTTAAAAAATCAAATTCATAATTTATCGGGCGGACAGTTTCAAAAAATTATTTTTTTAAGATCGATAATAAATAATCCTGATTTACTAGTGCTTGATGAACCTACTCAATTTATGGATATAAGTGCTATAGATGAATTTTATCAAATAATTAATGAAATTAGAAGAGAGCGCAGTTGTTCTATTTTACTAATCTCTCATGATTTAAACATGGTAATGCAAAAAACTGATGAGGTATTTTGTATTAATAAGCATATTTGCTGTTTTGGTACGCCACAATCAATAAATAAAGATCCAGAATATATATCTCTTTTTGGACAAAAGTCAGAAATTGGAATATATCACCATCATCATGATCATAACCATTAAAAAGCCGATAATGATCTAGTTGATTGTAATAAATTTTTTAAATGTTTTCTTGATTTGAATTTTATTTTGAAGCCTTATTTTCAAGTGGCTTTGCTATATTTAAAACAACTGCAAAGTTATTGTTATCACGCTTAATAAATAGAAATAATTTTTTATTAGAAGATTTATTACTATCTTCAATAATTGTTTTTATATCATCAATAGTTTTAACTGTAGTTTGGTTTACTGATAATATTATGTCTCCAATAATAATACCTTTTTCTGAAGCTTCAGATTTAGGACTTACTTCAACAACCAACAATCCTTCTAAGTTAATTTCTTTTTTATCTTTTTTTATTCTACTTTTTAGTTCTGCTAAACCAAGACCAAGTATTTGAGTAGCTGGTTTAATGGAAGGTTTTTTATCAGTAATTTTGTTATCAACTTTTTTTGATTCATCATCTTTCATTTTTTCAACTGTAACTTTTATATTCTTAATTTTACCTTGTCTTAAAACCTGAACCGTAGCTATTTTACCAATTGGAAATTTCGAAACCATTTTCGGTAATTCTTTCATTTCTTCTATTTCAATATCTTCAAATTTTATTATAATGTCAGTTGGCAATATTCCAGCTTTATCTGCTGGACCATTTTTAACAGTTTCAGTTACAAAGGCACCTCTTGCTCGATCCATTTTGATTGACTGCGCCATCTCATCTTTAACATCTTGTACTGAAACACCAATCCAACCCCTAGTAACTTCACCCTGCTCTTTTAACTGTTTTACAACTTGAATCGCGGTAGAAGAAGGTGTTGCAAAACCAATTCCAACACTACCTCCTGATGGCGAAAATATTGCAGTACTAATTCCGATTACCTCACCTTTAATATTAAACATTGGTCCACCTGAATTACCTTTGTTAATCGCGGCGTCTGTCTGGATAAACTCATCAGATTGTCCATTATTAATATCACGACCTCTTGCTGAAACTATACCAATTGAAACTGATCCACCCAAATTATATGGATTACCAATAACTATAACCCAATCACCAATTCTAGATTTTGTAGAATCTCCGAATTTAGCAAATTTTAATTCTTTATTGGGATTAATCTTTAACAACGCTAGATCACTTTTTTTGTCAATCCCAATAACTTTAGCTTTATATTTAGAGCCATCATTTAGATTGACCGAAATGTCACTACCATCACTTATTACATGGCTATTTGTTACAATTAAACCATCTTTAGAAATTACAAATCCCGAACCAATTGAAGAAATTTTTTTTCTTTGATCATTACCCTGCAATTGTTTTTCTAATTGCTTTTTTAAATCATCTAAAATTTGTGATTTAGGCATTTCGCCCAAAATTATTTCATCAATTTTTGAACCAATTCCATTAGATTCTTGAACAGAAGAAATATTAACAACAGTCGGTAAAAGATCTTCAACAATGTCGGCAAAGCTATTAGATAATTGTGACTTTGGAGGAATTATATCAATTTTATCTTCACTAAAGACTTTTGTTTTTGATTCTAGAGTTTTTTTATCTTGAGCGTTTAATTGATTACAAAAAATAAAAAAAATAGAAGATAAAATTATAATTTTTTTAAGAAATTTCATAGTTAAGTTTTAGTTGGTGTTGCCAAAATATTTAAAAAATTCACCATCTGGCGAAATAATCATTTTGGTATTATCATTTTTAAAAGATTCCTTATAGGCACTCATTGATCTATAAAAATCTGCAAATTCAGGATCTTTACCAAAAGAGTTAGCATAAATTCTTGAAGCATTCGCTTCACCATTACCCTTGGTTAGATCAGAATTCTTTTTTGCTTCAGCAACAATAATTGTTTTTTGTTTATCAGCCTCAGCTCTTATTCTTTCAGCTTCCTCGGCACCCTTTGCCCTAATTTCTCTTGCCTCTTTTTCACGCTCAGTTTGCATTCTGGCGTATATTGCATCTGAGTTTTCTTTAGGCAAGTCAGCGCGCATAATTCTTACATCTACAATTTCAATACCAAATATTTCTGAAGAATCACTTACTATTTCTTTAATTTTTTTCATAACATTGCTACGATTCTCGGTAAGTAGGTCATTAAAATTAACTTCACCAATAACCTGCCTTAAACTTGAATCAAGAATTCCGGATAATTTTCCAGATAAACCATAAGAATTACCAACTGTGGTGTAAAATTTTAGAGGGTCAATGATTTTATATTTTGCAAAAGCATTTATTATCAAACGCTTTTGGTCAGAAGCAATAACTTCTTGTTCAGGAATATTTAAATCAATAATTCTTTTATCAAAAAAAACCACATTTTGGATAAAGGGCATTTTAAATTTTATACCAGGCGTATCAATTGGTCTTATTGGCTTACCAAATTGCAGAATTAGTGCTTGCTCTTTTTGATTAAGAGTAAAAATCGCTCCAGATATTGTTATCATTAAGAGAGTCGCTAAAATTAAAAACTTTTGTATTTTATTTGTCATATCTATTTCTAATTTTTAAATTTAATTAGGTATTGTTAACAAAGCTAATTGTTAACTTAATTTGCAATTATGTTATTCACAAAAAAATTCTAAAATTTTCTACCATTATTCATTTTTTGAAGGCAACTTAGCATTAGAATTTTGATCTGATTTTTTAATTTCATTTAAAGGAAAATATGGCAATACTGAAGATTTTGATGCAGATTTATCAATATAAATCTTATCAATATTACGATAAATTTTCTCCATAGTTTCAATATACATTCTTTTTTTAGTAACTTCTTTTGCTTTGCTATATTGATTATATACAGCTAAAAATCTTCCTGCTTCGCCTTCAGCGTTTGAAACTACTTCTTTGGCGTAAGCTTCAGACTGTTCCTTCATCTGCGCTGCAGTTCCTCTTGCTCGAGGAATTACATCATTTGCATATGACTGGGCTTGATTAATTTCTTTTTCTTTATCAGCTTTTGCCGTTTGAACATCACGGAAGGCATCTATAACTTGCGATGGTGGATCAACCCTACGCAGTTGAACCAAGACAATTCTAACCCCCGCTTTATAGGAGTCGAGAATTTCTTGAATTAGAGCTTTAGTATCTTGTTCAATTTTACTTTTACCATCGGATAAAGCATCAGCAATTGGAGTTCGGGCAATTATTTCTCGCATCGCACTTTCTGATGATTTTCTAATTGATTGATTTGGTTCGGCAATATTAAAAACATAATCTTTAATGTCAGATATTTGCCACTGAACTTGAAATTCTATATCAACAATGTTTTCATCACCAGTAAGCATCAGGCTTTCAGCATCAAAGTTTCTATCCGATCTTTTTAAATTAGAAGAAAATCCAAATTCTTCAGTATTAACGTTGGTAACACTTTTTTTTACCACCTGTCCAATAGGAAATGGAATATAGTAGTTTAACCCCGGTGTTGCAACTTTGTAAAACTTACCAAAATAAAGTACCACAGCGTTTTCATCGGTATTAACTTTATAAAAACCTAACAATAACCATAAAACAAAGACTGATAAAATTATTAGTCCAAACATTGATTTCTCTGGCTTTTGAGGATTATTAAAATTGTCTTTAATTTTTTTTTGATAAAACTCATCAAATTTTTTAAAAAAATCATCAGTGTTTACTTTGCCAGATTTATTGTCTTTATTATCTCCAGAATTGTTAGGGTTTCCGGTTTTATTATTTCCTGAATTATTACCACTACTGCCCCAAGGACCCCAAGGGCCATTATTCATAAAAAGTTTTAACATTTTATTTAATTAAAATTGATAAGCTTTTTTGCCTGTTAATATCATTTCAACTTGAAGATAAATTGTTCTTAATTTAAACAATTTAACTTCGTATTTTTGTATAAAAACCGTAAAAAATCTTTAATATTATTGATAAATACTTTTCATTTTAAAAATTTTTATCTCAAAAATTTTGTTTTTTGCATTATTCATAACTAAAAAATATTTTGCCATTACTAAATTTTTAAGTTAAGAAAGCTAAATTATTTATAATTTATCTAACAAATTTATTGTTTGAAACAATAAATATGTTTATTATAATCTTTAAAGATAAGATTTGCTATAATTTTTTCTAAAACAAAAAATATATAAAAGCTTTTTAGATTTTTTAGCAAAAACTTTAAAGAAGATGTTTATAAAATTCTTCAATATAATTTAAAATAAGAAATTATGTAAAAATCCTTGTCTTTTACAAAAGACAAGGATTTGTAACAATCTGTTAAAGATTTTATCTCAAAAATCATATTAATCTTAATTACAATTTTTGAAATTTGTTATAACCTAGGTTATTATAACATTTTCATCATAAAATGAATCATTTAAAAATAATAAATTAAGTTTCATTTTTTTGGCTAAAAATCTCTAAAAACTTTTTATTCAGTCGCGCTAAAGCGAGCGACACTTTTTATTCAGTCGCGCTAAAGCGAGCGACACGAACCTCAGCCATATAGGTATAAGACTTCATTTTTTAAAGATTTTTATCACAAAAATATTTCTCTTAATTTATCATTTTATAATCGAAATGACATTAGAAGTAACACGACCTAAACTTTGTCTAATTGCAAAATCTAACTTTAAAAGTCTCTTTATAAATTTTTCTTGAAATTATAAATAAAACTATTTAGCTAGATAATTCGCTAGTTTTATTATTTAATAACTATATATATAAACTTATGTCAAAAGAATCAGCATCAGTGGCAGCATCATCAGCACCGGCACCAGCATCATCAGCACCGGCACCAGCATCATCAGCACCGGCACCAGCATCATCAGCACCGGCACCAGCATCATCAGCACCGGCACCAGCATCATCAGCACCGGCACCAG
>CAMASZ010000041.1 GCA_945861125.1 Rickettsia typhi
GCAAAAGGAGTGATTAATTTTTATACAGCTTTATTGGTTGGTACTGCTGGAAATATATTAGGAGCACTTTTTTCTTATTATTTATCAAAACTATTTGGTCGAACTATATTGGTAAAAATTGGCAAATATTTTTTAATAAAAGATAATACTATAAAAAAAATTGATAATTTTTTTTATAATCATGGTTCAATTTCAGTTTTCATAGGAAGATTACTGCCAGGCTTTCGCCATTTTATTTCTATTCCTGCTGGAATTGCAAATATGAATTTGAATAAATTTTTTCTTTATACTTCTCTAGGATCTTCAATTTGGACCTTTATTTTAATTTTGCTTGGTTTTTTAATCGGAGAAAATCAACAATTAATAGAAAATAATTTACATAAAATAGTATTAGTTACAGTATCTTTATGTTTAATCTTAATAGTTGTTTATAATTTCTTTCATTATAAGAAAATAAAAAAGATCTAGTTCAATTTCTTAAATATTTTTTATGGCAAAAAATTATGTTGTATACGGTCTTGGAGTTTCTGGAATATCTATTTTAAACTATTTGAGTAAAAATAATTTTCAATTAGTTGCAACCGATGATAATCAAAGAATTATTGATAATTTTAAATTAAAATATCCAAATATTAATTTCGTTAATCCAAAAGAAATTAATTGCAATCAAGATTCAGTTATAAGCTTTGCACCCGGAATACCTTTATATTTTCCCAAAAATCATCAAATTTTAAAAACGTGCGAAATAACTCATGCAAAACTTTCATGTGATATTGAAATTTTTTATGATTTTAATAATTCCAATAACAATGTTTTTATTGGAATTACAGGAACCAATGGAAAATCTACCACAACCGCCCTCACCTATTTTATATTTAAAGAGCTTAATATTGACAGTGCTATGGGTGGAAATATTGGAGTTCCATGTTTTGACTTGCCACAAAATCAGAAAAATTTTTCTTATATATTTGAAACATCATCATTTCAACTTGATTTGATTAATAATATTAATTTTAATATTTCGGCCTTACTAAATATTACCCCCGATCATATTGATAGGCATGGATCTATGCAAGGATATATCAATGCTAAAAAAAGAATTTTTCTCAATCAAAAGCAACATGATTTTGCAATAATTGATTATGATAATGAAAATTCAAGGTCCGTTTATAATGAATTAAAAAATGATGGTAATTTTAAAGCAAATCTAATTCCCGTTTCTACTACAAAATTTCTGAATAATGGTATTTCAATTATAAATGGTGTTTTGACTAATAATATTGAAAATAAATCTTCACAATTTGCCTTAGATTCTAAGTTTTTAAAAGGTGATCATAATAATCAAAATATGGCCTTTGCATTTGCGATTTGTTATTGTTATTTTTTACAAAAAAAACTAAAACTTAATGTAGATTTTCCGAATGAAATTGAAAAAAAGATAATCGATAAGATTAAAAATTTTCAAGGTTTAAAACATAGAATGCAAATTGTTAGAGAAATTGGCAATAAAAGATTTATAAACGATAGCAAGGCAACCAATGCAGAGTCAACAATTAATGCTCTGAAAGTTTATGGTAATGTTTTTTGGATATTGGGCGGTAGAGCTAAAGAAGGTGGAATAACAATTCTTAAACCTTATTTCAAAAAAATAGTAAAAGCTTATCTAATTGGTGAAGCTAGTGATAATTTTGCTGAAATTTTAAAACTAAATAATGTTAATTATGAAAAATGTTTTAGTTTAGAAAATGCTTTTAAAAAAATTATTGAAGATATCAAAAAATTTGAATTATCTGAAAAAAATATATTACTTTCTCCAGCTTGCGCTTCACTTGATCAATGGAAGAGTTTTGAAGAGCGCGGAGATTACTTTTGTAGATTAGTTAATGATTTATCAAATTAAAAAAAAAGAATTATTTTTTTTGCTAAAATACCTACTGCTGTTTGTTGCCCAAATTTTAATAATAAAAACTACTCTCTTTTCAAAATCCTCATTTGCTCAAATTGCTGCTAGTAAATCTTGTCTTGAAATTGATATAAAAACAACAAAGGGCGTTGAAACAACTTTGAGAGTTCCTGGAACTAACTGTTATGCTGATTGCAATGCGATGCCAAGTGGAATAACTGCTAATCCTGGCATTAATGGTAATTGTTTATATAACTGCGCCAATTTACCTATTGGAACGGTTAATAGACCCGGTGATACATGCGCTTTTAAGTATAATAATTATATGATGCCATTATGCACTCTAGTTCCAAATATTTCTCCAGGATATACAAATACAAATCACGTAATCTCTACAGGAAAAGCGCCATTAAGAAGAACTAATTGCGTCGATCTATCAGATTTACCGCTCTGCAATCAATATAGTGGAGGTTCTAATTTAGGAAATTGTGTTAATGAATGCTCATCTAATCCAAATCAAATTCATAATAGAGATTGTGTAAGATTTGGAAATGATCCAACAAGTACAGCAACTAGAAAATGCCATCAAGTAGATGATCCTCAGCCAGATAATAATTGTGAATTAGTAAAGTGTAATTTACTTGATCCCGAAGAATTAAATGAACCAAAGTTTAATGATTCAAGTAAAAAGTTTTGTTCTGGTGATCCATTGTTTAAATGTCAAGAATTTACCTCTCAGCAATTAAATGCTGTATTAGCTGGTAGTTTAGTTAGAGGTAATAATTCATTATGTAAGATTCATAATTGTAGAGTTTCAGATAGTTGTGTTGCAAATTCAACCGATGATGTCTCAATTATTGAATCAAGAGGCAATTCTTATAAAGATGCATATATTAATAAAGTAATAAAACCAATTGATAATTCAAAAGGGAGTTTAACTGATAATAACTTTTGTATTAATTTGTATTGTCTGGGTGTAATTAAAAAAGAATATAGATGCCTGCCTTTAACTGAAGCAATTGCTACAACTAAAGATGCAAACTGTACTACTGATTGCACTAACTCTTACTGTTATAAAGAAATTGATTGCGATAATAGTGCAAATAAATCGCTTCCTGAATGCACTCCACTATCAATTAATCCTGATTTAAGTTTTAGTGATAATAGTGAATCTTATTTTTATCGCCCAAAACCATCTCCAGATTCTAAGACAGGAACCAATTTTAGAACTTTTGATAATAAAACAAATTCAAATTATAATGAATTTTGCTATACCAAAGATCAGATGAAAAACTATCTGGGAGAAGGCTGGGGAAAAGATGTTTTGGGGGGTTATTGGCATGATTACTTAGGATATCCATCAAGGTCTCCTGGAGCTTGTAATGCAAGAAAAGATGGTGGTAGAGGTGTTGGAATTTCTTATTTGTGCGGTACTGCTGGAATAACCTCAAGAGCTCCGAGTGATGAAGTTGGTTATATTAAAGGTGAAGTTTCAACAAATTTTACCGATGAAGATGCATCTCATAGTTTGTCTATATGTTTAAGATATAATAACGCTATGGCTCCAGAAGTTATTGGAACAAATAAAGGAACATGTGGGGCTAGAAAATGTGGAATTACCTGTTATGGTTTTTTTGGTGGATGTGATTCTCAAGTTTGTGGTTATGATGAATGTAGAAGGGTTGTTGTATCTGATTCGGCATCAAAAAACTGTATCATGAATGATGATAATTTTTATAATGACAACGAAAATAAGCCTTGTTTAGCCTTAATGGGTCCAAGAGGAAGTGCAGATGGATATATAAGGGTAAGAGCTGTGAAATATGAAGGAAAAATATGTGCATTTCTTGATTTTAAAGGAACTTTAGCTTGGGATAGAGATTACATAGATGATCAAGCAAAATTAAAATTGCCATATTGTTTATCTGGAGTATATAACTCAACTACAAAAAAATGTGATGGAGCTTTAGATCCAAATATTGTTATGAAAGTTTGTTATAGTGGTTTTTATAATCAAAAAACAGATAGTTGTAGAGCTGGTAAAAACAGCAACGATAATCATGATGGTACAACATTTTGGAGAACTAGAAGAATAATTGAATATGTTCAGGAAACATATACAACCGAGAGAGGTATTAGAAACTATGAATCAGAATGCATAAGATATGATTCTGTTAAAGCAAAGCCACCTAAATATTTTAATTTAGCAAATAATACAAATTCTAATAATTTATTTAGTCCATCGTTATATATCAAGAAAGTTAGAAGATCAGGAATTTCAAGTGAATTAAGTGTAATTGATTCTTCTTATTTACCAACAGAATCTCTTGCCCCTACTGATTTTAATAAGCCATCTTTTGATATTGCTTTTGGAGGAACTATTAGAGAGCAAGATAAATTAGAAATTGGCGTAATTCAGTCTTCAATTATATCAACTAGTACAGCTTCTCTTTCTATTTATGGTTCTACCTTACCAACAACATATTCAGCTGAAGTTTTTTTTAGAAAAGTTTTTAGTGATGCAAGTGAAGAGCCATTATTTTGTTTATATAGAAGATACCTTGGTAATGATTTACAAATTTCTTGTACCAGAAGATTAAAACCCAAAATTAATAATTTCTTAGAAAAAGCTATTGGTGTTGACAATGGTGATTTTAGAAAGGTTGTAGTTGGAACATCTGGTTCAGAATATAATAATACTAAAATTACATATAGATTTTTATCAATGTCACATCCAAATTATGATACATCTGGATCTATTAAAAATTGCTCATCTGCAGGAGCAACTTGTAGTGCCGAAACTATTCTTACCACTTCAGATCCAACTCAATCTTTAAATGAATCTGAGGCTTGCTCCACAGAAAATGAAGGTTACAAAGTATGTGCAAAAAGAGAAGAATGTAGTAAACTCAATGTGGAATGTGTTTTAAATGAAACTGCCCGTCAATCATATTTAGCACAAGGAAATGAAGAAGAGGCAAGAAAACTAGATACACTTTCTTCCTATTGTTCAACAACTTTATTAAGATTATGTAATGAGAAAAAAGGATTTACGATTGCATTAAATCCTGAAAAATATACTTTTGATCCTAATCAGTTTAATCAAAATAATAGTAGCGGGAACTTCTATGGATGGTTTAATGAGATCTGTTTAATAAAAGGATTTGATCATGATTTAAAAAGAGTTCTAGCACATATTCCCAGTGGACAAGTTTCAATTGCTGGTCAGCCTCCAGCAATAATGGGTAAATGTCTAATAGATAGCGTAAAGAGTCTCACACCAGCGAATTGTTCAAATGGAGGCATGGCGCCTTATTGTGTCTGTACCAGATATAATGAATCTGATCCTATTCCTACTGGTTATTATGTTAGAAGGGAAACTTATCGTGAAGCTGGTTTATGTGTTGATATGCCAGTTCCATCTTATTGTTCGCCAATTGAGATATCTCCTTTAAATCCAGATTTTAGCGATAGATATTATGTTAATCATTCACTTAATAAAACTAGTGATTTAGCATATACTAACACAAATTTAAGTGGTGTTCATATTAGTCATTATTACAGATCTCAAAGTTCTATCACAGTAAACTCTATCAACTATGTAAATTTTGGACAAGCCACCTACCCTTCTGCTCTCGAAGGAACAACTGTGCGTGGTTCATGTAATGGATATTGGAATTATCAAATGGGGGCTTCTTCTATAAGATATCCAAGAGCAACTTGTACTAATAATAGCGGAACAAGACAATTTACTAATTTTGTAACTCCATGTATTAGATATTCATGTCCGGCTATTAATTCTTTAGGAATACAATCAGATGGATCATATTCTGGATCTTATGGTATTAATGATTCAATATTAAATAAGGGTGTTAGTGAAGGATATGCTTATTGGAATCTTTTTACCAAAACAAATGATTTTTCTGAATTAGCTTCTGCAAATAGATGTATAGTTGGTTTTAAAAAATATAACTCATCTTATATTATTAATAGTGGTTTAATAAGTAATGATAGTGCTAAAGCTTTATTTAATTCATCTTCAAACAATGATTTGAGAAAACAAATTGCTTCAATTTATCAAGCTATTACCAATCCAGATGATGGAGGAAATTTACCAACTAGATATTGTAATCAAATAGGGGTTTGGCAAAATGTTATTTATAATCAATGTCAAAGAATAATGTGTCCTGCTCTTAATTTTGCAGAACCAGCAAGCTCTTCTGATAATGGTGCTTGGGCAGTATGGATTAGATCCAAAGGTTCTTCTCAATATCCTACTACTCCAGCTTCAAGAACTGATATTGAAGCTAATGTTCCATCTGAATCAATAGCAAGCGGAGTTTGTAATGAAAATATCGGATTTTTCCAAGCTTCTGGATCTTCCCCGCCACAAAGAAAGTGTTTAAGTAATGGTAATTGGTCTGAAGTTATTAACCCTTGTACTTCAAATTGTGATGCAATTTCACAATCGATTTCGTCATCAACTCCAGAAGATGGTGAAGGCTATTCGATCAATGGTTATGCTATTTGGAATCTTAAAACTGGTGTTTCGATTGGTGAGTCTAGTAGGGTTGTTGCAGCTGGTTGTGTTTCTGGTAAATTTCCATATCCTTATCCACCCTTATATGATGAAATTGGAAATAAATTAGAAATCAGAAATGATTTAGCTTGGTGGCAATATAGAGGCCATGATGGTAATTCAAGATATATTCCAAGAAATATAGCTGATGATAATAGATCAGCAAATAACTTACCAGTTCGAAATTGTAGGTCTATTTCCATTCCGCAAAGTAGTTCAACAGCATCGGTTTGGACTGCCTCTGACTCTGTTTGTATTGATAAATGTTACGGTTATACCAAAGATCCAAGAATTGGAGCTGGAATTACTAGTCACACTTTAAGTAATGGTTCAGTGTTTGAACTTAATTGGGATGATGCGGCATTTGATAGTTGGCAAATTAGAACTAATTGTTATAGTTCAACTTCAAATGATTTTATAAGCAACACAAGAACCAATGGATGTTATGCAATTGCCCGTAAGTGCAACTCAGCAACTCATAAATGGGATGACCCTATTCATCTATGTGCTTCTCAAGGAATAATCAATAGTACAAATCATCAGATAAATTCTAACAATGGAGCATTTAATTCAATTATAGTAGGTAGAAGTTATATTATTACAGGAGAAACCTCTTCTACAATTTGCTATGGAACAAATTATTATCCTGCAAATGGTGGAACATCCCCTACTCCGGTTTATCAATGTAATAATGATGAATATCCAGATAAGGTTTATTTATCAAAAATAAGCGGAGATGATTGTACGCAAAGTTGTAGATCAGTTAATGGTCAAGTATTTGGTAATTCATATGATCATAATTCTGGTACAAGATATTATAATGTTGGACAAACTTTAAATCTAACATGTAATTCTGGCTTTGCTAGTGCGATATCAGCAACATTAAGAACAACTGGTTCAAATGATAGTTGTGGACAATTGCAATATTTGGGAATTACCGATAGAAGTCAAAATTCTCCATATGTTCAATGTAATTCAAGTGGAAATTGGTCATCAACTTTTAATGATTGCACTTCTTGCAGAAGCTGTAATTCAAGTTCACGTATTTATAAATATAAAATTCAACTCAATGATACTCAGTCGGAAAGCTCTTTAATATGGTTTCCAGCACCATTTAATATTTGGGTACCTAGCATTAGTTCCTGTACATCGGCAAGAAATTGCGTTAGCGAAGAATATAAAATAACCCTAGATTCAAATGGTGAAAATGGTAATAATAATATGCTTTATGTTAATCCAAACATAAGTCATAATTCATATAGTTATCGTACAGATACAAATGGAAGATTTCATAATCCATATTGTTTTCCTCAGGGAAATACAGGCGTTTGCGGTAACGCTGGTTTAAAATGTATCGATGGCTCATTTTATGGTGCTATAAGATGTAAAACTGATGCGGGTTGTTCTCAACCTTCTTGGTTGTTGCCTTAATTATAAATTTATAAAACTTTATAACTTAAAAATTATTCAATTAGAACCAATGTATTCTTAAGTTTAAGTGGTATATACTCAATTTAGTAAAAAATTTAATAAAATTTGTTATGAATGTAGTTTCTATAATAATGGGAAGTCAATCAGATTACGAAACCATGAGACATGCTGAAGAAATTCTTCAATTTTTTGATATTAAATTTGAAACAAAAATAGTTTCTGCGCATCGAACACCAAAAAGGCTTTATGAATTTTGTCAAGAAGTTGAAAAGAAGGGTTTTAAAATTATTATAGCTGGAGCTGGAGGAGCTGCTCATTTACCCGGAATGACCGCTTCAATGACGCAACTACCTGTTTTAGGTGTGCCAATAAAATCTAAAACTCTTGATGGTCTTGATTCTTTATTGTCAATTGCGCAAATGCCAGCAGGAATTCCAGTGGCAACATTAGCAATTGGTGAAGCTGGTGCCAAAAATGCTGGTTTATTAGCGGTAGCAATTCTTGCTTTGCAAGATAAAAAACTTATGAAAAAACTTCAAGATTATCGAAAAAAACAAACTAATAATGTTGGTAAAAT
>CAMASZ010000042.1 GCA_945861125.1 Rickettsia typhi
TTATGTTCAAAAATATCAGAAAATTTTGATAAAAATGACAAATTAATTATTACTAGAAATGACTTTGAAATTGAATTTATTGCCAAGCAAATTAGTTTTTTTAATCCGAATATAAAAATACTAACTTTCTATAATTGGGATTGTCTTCCTTATGATCGATCTTCTCCTAAACCCAATATTCTTGCTAACAGAATAAAAATATTATACCAGCTTGCTAATCGCCAAGAAAATGAAAAATTTTTTATTATAACTTCTATTAAAGCTGTTCAACAAAAAATTATTCTCGCAAGCGAATTAAAAAATTTAGGAATATACTTAAAAGTAGGAGATAATAATTCTCTTAATCAAGTAATCGAATTTTTAATTAATAAAGGATATAGAAGAGAAGCCTGCGCCAATAATATTGGAGAGTTTGCCGTAAGAGGTGGAATAATTGATATTGTAGTTGAACAAGCCGGAGATTTAATTGGATATCGTATAGATTTTTTTGGCAATGAGATCGAATCTATAAAGGTTTTTGACCCAATTACTCAAATCACCACTAATAATGTTAAATTCTTACAAATACTTCCTACTAGCGAAGTTATTCTAACCACAAAAACTATTGATAATTTTCGTCATAAATATCGTAGTTATTTTGGAAATATTCTTGATGATCAACTCTATATGGCTATTTCTGAAAGTCGTTCTTATCAAGGAATGGAGCATTGGCTTCCTTTATTTTATGAAAAAGAATTAACTTCATTTTTTTCATATCTAATAAATCCTGTAATTTTTTTTAATCATAAAATTTATGATTTTGCTAATGAATTTGAAAAAATTATTATTGAATATGAACAAGCAAGAATTGATGAATTAAAAATCAAAGAATCACAAAACACCTATTATCCAATAAAAAGAGAGCTACTTTATTTTTCTGCGCAAGAAACAATAAATAATTTTAATAAATTTATTAATATCGAGTTCCATAATTATGAATACAAAGATAATAAAAAAAGAAGTTTAGAGTTAGATTTTAAAACGATTCCTGATTTTTCATTAGCTGGAAGAGCTAATAAGAAAGATCCAATTGAACTTTTTAAAGAATTTATTTTAGAACACAAAGACAAAAAACTTTTATTTGCATGCTTAAATGAGGGCTTCAAAGAAAGATTATATCAAATTTTTCATGACTATAATTTAAGTATTGAGGAAGTAACACAATTTCAAGAAGTTAAAAAAATAAGCAATCAAAAAGTCAATTTATTCATAATGCCAGTCGGCTTTGGATTTATGACTAACGACTTTATTTTAATTGGAGAACAGGCAATATTTGGTGAAAAAACAAATAAAAATAAAAATTCTAAAATTGCTTCACAAAGAATTATTGAAGAAACCTTAACACTAAATATAGGCGAATTAATTGTTCATAGAGATCATGGAATTGGTAAGTTTGATGGCATTCATACCATAAAAAATGGATCATACATAATTGACATGGTTAAAATAATTTATGATGGTAACGATGTATTATTTGTTCCTGTTGATGATATCAACTTAATTACCAGATATGGCTCTGAAAATGCTTTGATCCAGCTTGATCGACTTGGTGGTACAAATTGGAAAAATAGAAGAGAAAAAATTCGCAAAAAAATAAAATTAGCTGCCGATGAACTAATCAAGGTAGCAGCAAAAAGGGCTCTAAAAAAATCTAATATTTTTATTGCTGATAATAATTTTTACGATGAATTTGTATCACGCTTTAAATATACTGAAACCAATGATCAACTGAAAGCAATAAATGAAATTGAACAAGATTTAAAAAAAGGCATTCCTATGGATCGTTTAATATGTGGCGATGTTGGTTTTGGTAAAACTGAAGTAGCGATGCGGGCAAGCGCTATAGTATGCTGTAATGATGCTCAAGTTGCAATTATTTCACCAACCACTATTTTAACACGTCAACATTACAAAAATTTTAGCAAAAGATTTGAAGAAAGCGAAATTAAGGTTGTTCAATTATCAAGATTGGTTAGTAGCGCAGAAAGCAAATTAATTCGTCAACAAATAGAGAATAATCAAGCTAAAATTATTATAGGAACTCATAGCCTTCTTCAAGATAGTATAAAATTTAAAAATCTTGGTTTAGTTATAATTGATGAAGAGCAACATTTTGGAGTAGCTCAAAAAGAAAAATTAAAGAAAATTCGTAGTGAAGTTCATGTTTTATCTCTATCGGCAACACCAATACCTAGAACCTTGCAAATGTCTTTAGCGGGAGTAAAAGATTTAAGTTTAATTTCAACTCCACCAATTGACAGATTAGCAGTTAGAAATTTTGTTATGCCTTATGATTCGGTAATAGTGAAAGAAGCAATAATGAGAGAATATAATCGCGGTGGTAAAGTTTTTTTTGTTGTTCCAAGAGTTCGCGATATTGAAGAAATAGAGCCAAGATTAAAAACTTTATTGCCAGAATTAAATATAGAACATGCCCATGGTCAAATAGCTCCATCAAAATTAGAAGAAATAATGACAAGGTTTGTTGATGGTAAAACAGATTTATTAATTTCAACCACAATTATTGAATCTGGAATAGATATATCAATTGCAAATACTATGATAATTTATAAAGCAGAAATGTTTGGTTTATCACAACTTTATCAATTAAGAGGAAGAATTGGAAGGAGTAAATTAAGGGGTTATTGTTATTTTATACTAGATAATCGTAAAAAAATTTCTAATGAATCGAAGAAAAAATTAGAAGTAATGCAAAATTTAGATTCTCTTGGCGTAGGTTTTAGTATAGCAACTTACGATATGGATATTCGTGGAAGTGGTAATTTACTTGGTGATGAACAATCAGGGCATATCAAAGAAACTGGAGTAGAACTTTATCAACAAATGCTTTTAGAAACTATTGAAAAAATTAAAAATAATGATGAAATTATACTAGATGATAACTCTCTAAGCTTTAATAATTCAGTTTCAATAAAATTAGGAATATCATTAATAATACCTGAGAATTACATATCTGATCTTTCATTAAGAATGAGTTTTTACAAAAAAATTTCTAATGTTAAAAGTCTTGAAGATAAAGAAAACATAATAAATGAAATGAATGATAGATTTGGTAAAATTCCAGATGAAATATTTAATCTAATTGAAATAGCACTTTTAAAAAATAAATGCCGACAGGCACAAATTGAAACTATTGAAATTTCACAAAATGGTATTTTAATTGGTTTCTTTAACAATAAATTCAGCAATGCCGATAAATTAATGAATTTAGTTTTTAGTAGCAAAGGCGAAATAAAATTAAATAATCAACATAAAATACTGTTTGTTAAAAATAATTTTGAGAACACAAAACAAAAGATTAAAATTGCCAATGAAAGCGTTCAAACCATATTAAATCTAATTTAAATGTCATTAATTTTAAAAATTTTTAACTTTCTAAAAAAAATTTTTTGGTTCTTTTTTAAAAAGAAAGATAAAAAATTTTCAGATCAAAAAAATGATAGCGACTATAATTTTTCAACAAATAAATTTAATCAAAAAAAAGAAGATAGTAACAATCAAATTGACAAATTTAAAAAAACAAAAAACAAAATATTTCCAGCCAATAATCAGCAAAGAAATCTTGATCGAGAAGTTGGTGGAGTGGAACAAAAAGAATCATACACTACCTCACCTAAAGATGTCTGGGATGAAAGAACCGAAGAGATACAAGAAATGAATGATGATTACGAGGAATACACTCATTCATCAACATTTGAATCAATTATATGGAGAAAAAAACAAAAAAAGAAACAAGATAAAGCAGATGAAATTGCCGATATTGCTGAAACCATAGATAATAATTCTAATAAAAATCATGAAAACAATTCTGGCGGTTTTGATAGTAGATATGAAAACAATAGTTTTGTACAAAAAATAACTTCACTAAGAGGCAATAAAGATAATGATAGAAACAATGGTGGACAGGGTAGAATTTAGGAGGTTTAACACTATTTCCCAAATTAAATCTAATTAAACAAAATATTTTTATCACAAAAATATTTCTCTTAATTTATCATTTTATGATGAAAATGGTGCAATACCAAATCCAATCTTTAAAGTTTGAAAAATATTAAGATGGGATTTAACATTAAAACAACTCAAAAAAATTAAGAACAAATACTGCGCATTCTAGAATATGCTTTTGAAATACCTTTTAAAGAATATTCATCAACGGCATAGTTACCAACAGCTGAGTCGCTTCTAACTTTAATTGAAGCACTATTTAACATGGCTTCAATTATTCTAATATCTTCGTATTTAGTTTTTGCCCAAGCGACATCTTTTTTGGATTTTAATTTAAAAATATTATTATCAATTTGCAGAAAAATTTCACTAGCGGTTTTGAAGTCAAAGCCCGCATAAACACTAACTTCTTCAATTCTTTCTTTTTGGTATCTTGTAATCATTATATATGGCTTATCTCTTGAAATATTATCGCTGTCAGCCTTATTTGGATGAGCGACAATATAGCATTTTTTATATTCAAAATCAGCTTCTTCTTGAATTTCATAAATAGTCCAACCGTAAAATGAGCTATCAATTATTTGAGCTTTAGCTGGAAGTATTATAAAGGCATAGAACAATATCCCATATACAAAAATTACTAGAGCTACCCTAAAAACATATTTTAAAAATTTCATTATTATTAAAAAATTCTTTCTATTGAATGATTAAGAATGCTTATAAGCATCTCTTTATATTTTGATTGAGGAAAAATATCTAAACTTTTTATACTTGTATTTTTAAATTTACAACTAAGATCTTTTGCAATTTCAAAAGCTTTATATTTATTAATCAAATCAAGAATTTTTGCAAATTCATTTTGATTTTTATTATTATTTAAAAAATTTTTAGAAAAAACTTCTTCAATAAAAAGTTTTTCTTGTTGTGAGGCCATTTGATATGTATATATTATTGGTATGGTTACCTTACCTTCAAAAAAATCATTACCAATATCTTTGCCAAGCATATTCTCAGAAGATGAATAATCTAGAATATCATCAATTATCTGAAATATTAAACCTAAATTTTTACCAAAATCTCTTAATGCGGTAATTTCTTGCTCCTTACAATTATTCATTAAAGCGCCAACTTCACATGATGCAGAAAATAATATTGCAGTTTTACTGTAAATTATTTCTAAGTATTTTTCTTCACTAAGAAAGATATTGTTTGAATTCTGTAATTGCATTATTTCACCATCAGCAATGATAGAAGATGTTTTTGATAACAAATCCAAAATTCTTAAATCATTTGATTTAACCATTAATTGAAAAGCAATTGAAAAAATATAGTCTCCAACCAATATATTTGCTTTATTATCCCATATTGCATTAGCAGTTTTTTTACCCCTTCTAACTTGGCTATTATCAATCACATCGTCATGAAGCAATGTAGCAGTGTGAATCAATTCTATACAAGCAGCAAGATTATGGTGCGTATTGCCAGAATTAGTTCCACACATTTTTGCTGACAAAATCAATAATATTGGCCTAATTCTCTTGCCACCAGATTCAACAATATAATGCGAGATATCTTTAATTAAAGAAGATTTTCCTTCTGAAAAATCTAATATTATTTTATTAATAATTTCTAGATCAGAAGCTAAATTTGAGGTTATTTGTTGAAAGTTCATCGTTAAAATTGAAATTAAAATAGCACTATATATCTGTTAGATTGATATCATATAGCATATATATTTTATTTCTAGTCTCTTCAATTTTAGCAACGATTAGATTTAAAGCGTTACGAATTAATGTAGCATTTTTTTGAGAAGAGCCATTTTTAATAAAATCAATATATTGATTAGCTAATTGCTCTGTACAATTTTCAAGAGCCTTAACTAGATCTTCAACAATTCTAAATTGCTCACCCTTGTATTTTGACTTACCATTTTCAACAATTTTTATCAAACTATCGGCATATTGATAATATTCGATAATTTCTTTGTAAAGTTGTTCTTGGTTTGAAGTAACCATATTTATCTCATTAAATTGCTTTTAAATATTCTATTAATTCCTGCTTATTTTTTTTAAAATCATTTTCTATCCAGAAATTTTTAGCTTCTAAAATAGCTTTTTTAATTTGAACATTTTTGTAGCCAAGTTTTTTTATATCATGACCAGATAGAGGAAATTCAGGAACCGTGAAGTTATTAATAAAATATAATTTTTCTTTAAGCAAAGAATAATCAATATCATAATCCAAAACAATAATTTTATATAATAGTGCTTCGCTAATTATTTTTTTATCAAAAAAAACTAAATAATGCAATAACTTATCTAGATTGAAGCTATCTGATAAGTTTTTAATTTCATTTAATAACGACTTTTCTTTTTTTGTTGCAACAATTTCTTTAAATATTGTTTGAATATGAGTTGATTTTGAAATTAACAATATTGCAATTCTTAAAATTAAACTAGTTTTTATTGATAATTTTTTTTCTATAATTTTAATTCTTCTAAAACTATCAAGATTTAATTTAGCAGAAATAATAGGCTCTAAAATCATGTTATGATTGATGGTGTATAAAATTTTATACAAATTATCCAGATTTTCATTTTCAATTATCTTAAAAAGTTCTGACCTTATTCTTTCTTTTGAAATTTTTGTTAAATTATTTTTATATTTTATGCAAGCTTTTAAACCGCTATTATCAATACTCGATGAATAGCTACAACTAAATCTAAAAAATCTTAGAATTCTTAAATAATCTTCTTTAATTCTTGATTCTGAATCACCAATAAATCTAACTATATTATTTTTTAAATCATTGAAACCATTACAATAATCATGAATTACTCCTAATTCATCTAAATAAAGAGAGTTAATAGTAAAATCTCTCCTTAATGCGTCTTGTTCATAATCACTTATAAAATCGACATCACAATAACGACCATTTTGATTTTTATCTGATCTAAGGGTAGTTATTTCAAAATTTTTATTATTAATCACAGCAGTGATTGTTCCGTATTTTACTCCAGTTGGAATTGCTTTAATTTTATTTTTTTTAAGTATTTTTATTATATCATTTGGCAGTAATTCACAAGCAAAGTCATAATCTATTACTTTTTTTTCAATTAATAAATCTCGAACTGAACCGCCTACCAATCTAATTTTATCAGAAAAAATTTTAAATATTGTAAATACCTCTAATGGCAATTTTCTTAGTAAATTATTTTGATTATGTTTTTGATATGATATTGGATTTTGTTCGATCATAAAAAAGCTGTATTCGATCAAATAACAGTTAAAAATAAACCCAATTGATCAGCTCTATCAATTACCGCCTGTTTATTCAAAACTATGGTACTATTAGCTTGAATAGCAATACCAGCTATTTTAGCTTGATGACAGTTTATTATTGTATCAACTCCAATTGATGGAAGGTCTGCTTTAGAAGTTTGAAAAGATTTTTTCATTTTTATTAAAACTGAATTTTCTAAATATTGTATTTTTAGATCCTTACATCTTTTTATCATTTCATCAGTACCCTCCAAAGCTTCAACAGCAATTATCTGTTTTTGAGTTACAACTACAGACTGTCCAACATCAAATTTAGAAAAATATTTAATTGCTTTAATGCCAATTTCTATATCAATTATATTTTGTTGAGATGGAAGAATTTTTGTAACTGTTGATTTAGAAGAAAAAACACAATCAAGAATTTCGTCAATTCTAAGAAATTTTAGACCTTCTTTTTCAAAAAAATTGATTACCGTTCTTAAAACAGCATCATCGCCAAGAATTTTATTAGCAATTATTTTGGCAAGAAGAATTGTTCCTTTTTTATCAACTTTCAAAGAGGAGAAATTTGGTTTAGTAACGCCGCCAATAAAAACTATATTTTTAGTATTATTTTTCCTTAAAATTTCAAGAAATCTTTCAACTTCACCATATGATATTGTATGAGGATTATAAGATGAGTAATCAATTTCATAATTTTCTTGATTCAATAAAAATAAAGTAAATTGACGATTTTTTTTTACACAATCGTCAATTAATATTTTTGGAAATTGTCCTCGACCAGCAAAAATAGCAATAGGAAATAAATGTTGGTTATCCTGCATGATTTAAAGAAGCTCCTCCATCAATTGAAATTATCTGTCCTGTTATGAATTTATTATTTACTAGAAACTCAACAGCTTGCCATATATCTTCCAACTTACAAACATTTTTTAATGGTATTTTTTTTATTAAAACTTCTTTTTTTATATCAAATACTTCTTGATTTGTATGAGACAAAAAACCAGGCGCAATACCATTTACCCTAACTATTGGAGCAGTTTCTAATGATAACATTTTAGTAAACTCCGCCAAAAATTTCTTTGTTAGCAAGTAATAAAAATGTATTGTTTCATATCTAACAAGATTTTTATCAAGCATATTGAT
>CAMASZ010000043.1 GCA_945861125.1 Rickettsia typhi
TTTTTGGCTAAAAATCTCTAAAAAGCTTCAGCTGTATGGATATAAAGCTTCATTTTTTAAAGATTTTTATCTCAAAAATCGTGTCGTTGCCCTAGGGCACGACTGGCAAAAATATTTTGTTATAATTTTATTTAAAGATTGGATTTGGTATAAGATCTCTAATTTAAAATTTTTGTTCAAGTTTAAAATAGCTTTGGTGTAGATCAACTATAAAAGCTCCATTTATAAACTGAGGCTTTTTATAAAGCAAATCTTCTCCTAAAAAAAATTTTTTATCTTTAAATAGTAAATTTCTAACTTTTGCTCCTTTAAGTTCAGATAAAATTTGACCAGAAGCAGTATCCCACTCCATAGATTTACGAAAATGTAAGTATAAATCGGATTTATTTTCTAAGATTCTAATAAATTTAACAGCTGATGATAGTTTTTCTACTAAATATTTATTTTTTTCCAAAAGCAATTGATCAATAAAGTTGTGAATATCTTCATCTTTAGAACGTGCACTGGTAACTATTCTTATTTTATTCGATTTTGTTTTATTATTTTGTAAAAATTCTTTAGTATTATTTTTTAAATTAAAATTTATTAAATTGTTGTTCTGATCATTAAAAATCATCTTTCCGCCCTCAAATAGTGGAGCATATATTAGTCCGAAAATTGGTTTATTATTTTTAATTAAGGCGATATTTATTGAAAATTCTGTATTATCATTAATAAAGCTGGAAGTACCATCAATTGGATCAATTAAAAAAAATATTTCTTCATTGGTAACATTTCTAAAATTACCCTCTTCACATATTATCTTGAATAGTGGAAATTTTTCTAATAATTGTTGTGATATGTATTTACTGATCTCTACATCTACTGAAGTTACTTTTGAATTATCATTTTTTTTATTAATAGTAAAATTTTTCTTAAAAAAAGCTGTTTTTGCTGTTTCTCCTGCATTTAAAGCAGTCTGACAAATAAAATTAATTTCTTGTTCATTTAAAATATTTTTCACAGATAATGGATTTTATTTTGATTAAAAATTTAACTAGATAACTAGAAGTAAGTGTCATAATTAATAAATATGGATACATTGTAAAGCTTTGTTTGCTTGATTCAATAATAACAAAAGCTGAAACAAATGGCATATTGATAACGGCACTTAAAAAAGAAGACATTCCGCAAATTATTAAAAATTTAACATTAATTATTGTTGGTAATAAAGCAAATAAAGAGCTTATTCCGGCACCGATAGCAATTGCCGGAGCAATTAAACCGCCAGAACATCCGGCAATAAAAGTTAACATTGTTGTGAGTATTCTGCCAAAAACTGATTCAAATGATAATAATAAATTGTTATTTTGAAGAGCATCATTAACTGTTTTGATACCACCACCAATTGAATAAGTGCCACCATACAAGGCAATTGAAGCAACAATAATTCCAGTTGTAATAGGAATTAAATGCCAAAATTTTGAGTTAATATTAAATAATTTGTTATAAAAAAATAATGAAATTCTAACCAAAGCAAAACCAATTATAGAGCATATAACTGCTAGTTGAATGTGAATAAAAAATTCTTTAGAAATTTCAAAATTAATTTTATTGGCTTTATAGATTGGAGTAAATTCGTTAATAAAAAAACTCATAACTAAAATTGTTAATAATGAAAATACTAAATTTCTAAAAAACCTTTTTGTTTCAATGTTGATTAATTTCTCTATAATGTAAATTATTGCTGAAATTGGTGAGCTAAAGGCGATAGCAAAACCCAAAGCGCTTCCTGAATAAACTAAATTTTCAAATGATATTTTGTTTAAATATTTTTTAAATTTATTACCAAGCCAAGTAAATATGCTAGCTGATATTTGAATCGAAGGTCCTTCTCTGCCAAGAGATCCTCCACCAAAGGTTGCAATTAAAGAGCTAATAATTGAGATTATCGCAACTTTAAAACTTAAATATTTACAGATTTTTTTATTATATGAATCAGAATTATCTTTTAAATGATTAAGTGTTTTTTGAATATTAATCATGTTGCTACCAGAGGCGCCATTGGCATATTTCTTGCATAGGAATGCTGATAACCAAAAACAAAAAGGAGTTATAATAAATATTAATTCTTTATTTTGGGTAATTCGATTTTTGGCGTAATTTCCAAAATTATAAAACAATTCGCAATATGTAGTTATTATAAAGATAACAGTTATTGTTGCTATTAAAAAAAATAAAAATTGTAGAAAATTTTTTTTGATAATTTCTAGCATCATTCAAATATTTTATTTTTTTGTTTCATCATTAAGTGGAAATGGTATTATTCTGAAATCTTATGTAGTAAATATTCTCTTGCTAATTCAGCATAATTATCGGCTGATATTTTGATATAATCTTTTTCTTGTTGAGTCATATCACGAAAGTATTTAGCGGGATTGCCAGCCCATATTTGTCCTGATCTTATGACTTTATTTGGAGTTAATACTGCGCCAGCAGCCAGCATTCCATATTCTTCAACTCTAGTAAGATCCATTATAATTGAACCCATACCAATAAATGCATTATTTTCAATAATGCAAGCGTGAACAATGGCATTATGTCCAACAGTTACATTGTCGCCAATAATAACCGGAGCACCATTTTCTTTAGTTTTATTTTGAGCGTGATTTGGTCTAGTTCCATGAAGAATAGAGCCATCTTGAATATTAGTATTATTTCCTATAGTTATTTTAGTTACATCTCCTCTAATAACGCAATTATACCAAACTCCTGAGTTTATACCAATTTTTACATCACCAGAAATTATTGCACTGTGGGCAATAAAAGCAGATTTGTCAATGTTTGGCAAAATATTTCGATAAGGAATTATATTTTTCATTTTATTTAATTATTTGTTGATATTGTTTTATTGCAAATCTATCGGTCATGCCAGCTATATAATCAGAAACTGTATCAGCTAATAACTTTTTATCACCTTCATTTACTATTGCCCTTTCTTCTTTTGGTAAGTGATCAGTATTTTGTGTGAAAAAATCAAATAAAGTTGCAACAATATTTTTAGCATCATTAGTCATTTGATTTACTAAGCTGTGACGATACATGTTATTCATTAAAAATTCCTTTGTTTTTATATGAACATCTTGCATAAAATCAGAAAAATTAACAATTAATCTATTGAATTTTCTTACATCATCAACAGATTTAATTTTAAAATTTTTAATATTATCTTTGGTATTTTCAATTACATCAATAACCATTTTTAAGGTTATTTTTCTTTTAGCTTCGGCAACTAATAATTCTCTATTAATATTTTTATTTTTTCCCAAAATTTCTTGATAAATATCACCAATCAATGGAATTGAAAATAAAGCTTCTATTTCAAAAAGCCCAGCCCTTAAGCCATCTTCAATGTCATGATTATTATAAGCAATATCGTCTGATATTGCTGAAACTTGGGCTTCAAGCGATGGAAAGTTATTTAAGTCAAGGTTATAAATTTGGTTATATTCAAAAATATAATTATTTGAGTTGGTTTTCTTGATAATAGGTCCATTGTGCTTAACAACACCTTCAAGCATTTCCCACGATAAATTTAGACCATCCATACCTATAAAAACTTTTTCAATTTTAGTAATTAATTTCAGGGTATGAGCGTTATGAGAAAATCCGCCATAATTCTGCATTTTATTATTTAATGATTCTTCTCCAGCATGCCCAAATGGAGTATGTCCAAGATCATGTGCTAAAGAAACAATTTCAGCTAAATCTTTGTTAATATTGAGTGCGCCTGCAATCCATCTAGCTATTTGCGCCATTTCAAGTGAATGAGTAAGTCTTGTACGATAATGATCGCCCTGATGATTGACAAAAACTTGAGTTTTATATTGAAGTCTTCGAAAAGATGATGAGTTGATTATTCTATCTCGATCTCGTCCAAAAACAGAGCGATATTTATTATCTTCATTGATTTCTTTATAGTATCTACCTTTTGATTTATTTTCATCGGTGGCATATTTTGCTATTGAATATTTAGATTTGGTACGAGTTAAAACCATATTGTAAATATTGCTAAAGTAGTAAAAACAATGGTTAAAGCCAAAATTGTTGCTTTAATAAATATTTTAGTTTTATTAATTTTATACTGATTTTTATTGGCTTTGCTCATTGATAATAAAATTAAATAATTGCTAGTTTTTTTCCAACATTAATAAATGATTTAACGCATTGATCTAAATGATGCTTTTCATGGGCTGAAGATATTTGTACTCTAATTCTAGCTTCATTTTTAGGAACCACTGGAAAAGAAAATGCTATAACATAAATATTTTCTTCTTCGATCATCATTTTAGCAAATTTACTAGCTAAAACTGCATCTTTCAGCATTATTGGAACAATTGGATGTTGGCAATTAGGATCACGAACATCAAAGCCAGCTTCAATTATTTTTTTTCTAAAATATGCGGTATTATCACTAAGTTTTTTAATTAAAGTTTTTGATTTTGATATCATTTCAATGATTTCAATGCCAACCGAAGCAACTAAAGGCAAAATATTATTTGAAAACAAATAAGGTCTAGATTTATTTCTTAATTTTTCAATAATTTCTTTTCTAGAAGCAATAAATCCGCCCCCTGCTCCACCAAGAGATTTTCCTAATGTGCTCACTAAAATATCAATTCTTCCTTCAACATTTAATAATTCTGCAGTTCCTCGACCATTTTCACCAATAAATCCAGTAGCATGGGAATCGTCAACTAATAAAATTGCATTATATTTTTCTGCTAATGAGCATATTTCTTCTAATTTAGCAATATCACCGTCCATTGAAAAGACTCCATCTGTAACAATCATGATATTTTTATGTTGTTGAGCTTCTTTTAATTTTTCTTCAAGCTCTTGCATGTTATCATATTTATAAAAATATCTATGAGCTTTGCATAATCTAATGCCATCAATTAAGCTGGCATGATTTAGATCGGCGGAAATTATGGCGTCTTGCTCGGTAAGTAAGGCAGAAAAAACTCCACCATTTGCTGTAAAGCAAGATGAAAAAGTTATTACATCTTCGTAATTAAGAAATTCAGCTAGTTTATTTTCAAATTTTTTATGTATATCAAATGTACCGCAGATAAATCTTACCGATGCAGTACCAAGTCCATAGTTTTGAAGTGAAGATTTGGCTATTTCGATCAAATTTTGATTATTTGCCAAACCAAGATAATTATTGGCACAAAAGTTTAATAATTTTTTTTTGGCCTTATTGTGAGTAATTTCAATTTCGGAATATTGAGCTGATATTATCTCGTATTCGCTTTTATATAAGCCATTTAGATTAAGATTATCAAGCTCTTGTTTAATATTATTGATGAATTCTGTTTTAAACATTTTATAAATAATTTTGTTTTTTTATGTAAATATTTTAACTAATTTGTTGCTATTATTTTGTTTTTTTATAAAAATTAATGCTTTCAATTGTTGATCTTATAACTAATCTTTTAAGATAGATTAATTTAATTGAATTACAAATAACTTTCCATACTAACTTTAATATTTACAAACATATGAAAAACTTAATAAAAATTATATCAGTTTTAATTTTTACATTATTTGCAACTTCTTCTTGCTCAAATTACTGTATGAATAAAGCCAATTGTAACAAAGAAAAAAATCACTGTGAGCACTGTGGCAAGGAAAGCTGTGACAAAACTTGCAAAGAAAATTGTAAACTTTGCAATAAAGATAAATTAGATGAAAAAAATAAAAAATATCCTAAAAACAAATATAACAAAAATCAAAAAGTAGAAGAAGTTAAACAGGGCACCAAAAAAGAGTAGCAACCCATGAAAGCCACAATTTAAGTGGCTTTCATAAAAAAGGGCCTATTAATAAAATTAATAGGCCTTTTTTATTTGGTTATTAAATTTCTTTTAAGGCACTGTCGCAAATCAACTTTTTTGTTGAAATTTTCATAATTCTAAAATTTTTGAAACGCATGTACATCTAGGTACAATTACCTTTCAAAAATTTTATAATCACAAAAATTTCTTAAAAAAATTTGATTTGCGGCAGTGCCTTTAAAGATTTTATTGCGTTTTGATAATCTTGATTAGAAAAAATATAAGAACCTGAAACCAGAACATCCGCACCCGCATTGATAACAATTTTGTTATTTTGATCATTGATTCCACCATCAACTTCCAGTTCAATTTTTCTTCCAGATTTTATAATTTTGTTACGAATATTCTCAATTTTTTTTAATTGAGAATTTAAAAATTTTTGACCACCAAATCCTGGGTTAACAGTCATTACCAAAATTAAATCAACTTTGTCAATAATATAATCAAGAATGTTTTCATTTGAAGATGGAACTATTGAAACACCGGCCTTTTTATTAAATGACTTTATTAAATCAAGAGTGCGATCAAGATGAATTGAAGCTTCGGCGTGAACTGTTATAATGTCAGATCCAGCTTCAACAAAAGCTTTTATATGATTATCGGGATTATTGATCATTAGATGAACATCGAATGGCAATGCAGAGATTTTTCTTAATGATTTAATAACTTCATTACCAATAGTAATATTTGGTACAAAGTTTCCATCCATAACATCAATGTGAATATAGTCGGCGCCTGCAATTTCAAGATTTTTTATTTCTTGCCCAAGCTTTGAAAAATCTGCAGAAAGAATAGAAGGAGCAATTTTTATCATAATTATTTACATTTTAATGCGGTAATATCATAAATGGAATGTTCTATTCCAGATAAGGAAGGGCTTGAAGCAAAGATCCAGCCATAAAAAATTCTTTTTTCAATTATTTTTTTATCCTGATCATTTTTACTATCAAATACCTCAATTAACATTTTGCTTTCTGGTTTTTGGTCTAAAGAAGCTTGCCAGCATTTATGAAGAATAATTTTTAAAGAACCAAAAGAAATTTTTTTGCCAATCTCAATATCAACATTAATTGCTTTGGCGTTGGTCTTATTAAGAATTTGTATTAAACCAGAGTTTTTAAATTTAATTGCTTCTGATTTTTTTTCATCTTCTAAATCAAAATCAATTTCAGCTTCATTGCTTGATGAATCTGATTGCGAAAGAGCTTGATTGTAATTAAATAATGTTAGAAAAAAAGATATCAAAAGAATTTTTTTATATAAATTTTTCATAAATTATTTTTGTTTTTTATCGCCAAAAATAAACTTACCTAATAATTCTTCAAAATTAACTGAAGATTGAGTAAAGTTTATCTCTTCACCATCTTTTAATATTTCTTCTGAACCACCCGGTGAAATTGTAATATATTTTGAACCAAGCAAACCTTCCGAAACTATTTTTGCTGATGAATCATTTGGAAGTTTAATAGAATTATCGATGTTTAATTTTAAAACTGCGCGAAAATCTTCTTTGTCAAGAATTTGACTTTCGACAACGCCAATTTTAACGCCAGAAATTTTTACATCACTACCATTATTGATGCCATCGGCATTATCAAATTTTGTAATTAAAGAATAACCATTATTAGAACTAACTTTAGCATTATTAAATGAACTAATAAAAAAGAAAGTTGCACATAGCAACACAAAAGTTCCAATAAAAAAATCAAAGTAATTATTAATTTTATTCATATGAAAATTTAATTATTTTTTAAGATTTGTTATTTGTTAGAAGCTTTATTTTCTGGGTTCCATGCTTCATATTGGCTATTAGATTTAGAGCTAATAGAATTTTTAGGTGAATATTTATTTTGTGTAGCAGTTAAATTTGGTAAATGAATTTTTTGCCATGAATGCTTATTGACATTACTTGGAATTGAGTTTGTTGTGTAGTGAATCCAGCCATGCCAATGAGCAGGAATTTTAGTTGGTTCAGCTATTCCGTTATATATTACAAATCTTTTACCTTTTTTATTTAAATAATATTTGTTGCCAAATTCATCATTTCCTATTTCTTTGGATAATAGTTTTATAAAGAAATCATTGATTACTTTCATATTTTAATATATATATCTATATTTTAATTAGTTTTAAAAGCGCTTAATTAAAACCTTTAATGGGTTTCAGTTTTTTTGTAAATATTGTTTATGTTGCTAAAATGAATTGTCTAAATTTTTTTTTGCAAAAAAACATGTTGGGTTGTAACAATGCCATTTTCATTTATTTTATGATGGAAATGGTATAAACTAACTTACAACATTGTTATGATTTGTTTTATTTAAAATAAATTTTAAATTAAAAAATCACAATAGAATCTAATTATATTTAAAAAAAATTACAAATAAAGTTAAAATGCCTTATGACTTTTCTTGATCATTCTTTGGATAATCCAATTACAGTTGAGTTAAATTTTTATGATCCAGCTAATTCTAGCAAGCAACTCTTTAAAATTGATCAAACTAGCAG
>CAMASZ010000044.1 GCA_945861125.1 Rickettsia typhi
TTTCAGCGACAAATACTGGAAGTCCAGTAGCTTGACGAATTACTTGATCAAGATTTTTTAATAATGCACCACCACCCGATAAAACAATGCCTCTTTCAACTATATCTGATGACAATTCTGGCGGAGTGCATTCAAGGGCAACTTTTATGGCATCAATTATTTGTTCTACTGGTTCAACTAAACTTTCAGAGATTTGTTTTTCAGATAAAATTATTTCTTTTGGTATTCCATTTGATAGATCACGACCTTTAACTTCCATGGTTAATCCTTCTCCTTCTTGTGGCGAACAAGCGGCACCGATAGTTTTTTTGATTCTTTCAGCAGTTGATTCACCAATTAAAAGATTTTGATAACGACGGATGTAAGAAATGATTGATTCATCCATTTTATCCCCACCAACGCGCACTGATCGAGAATAAACTATTCCACCTAGAGATAAAATACCAACTTCAGTGGTTCCGCCACCTATATCAACTATCATTGAGCCAGTTGGTTCGGTTACTGGTAAATTAGCTCCAATTGCTGCAGCCATTGGTTCTTCAATTAGATAAACTTCATTGGCTCCAGCGCCTTCAGCGGCGTCTTGAATAGCTCTTCTTTCAACTGGGGTTGAACCAGAGGGAACGCAGATAATAATTAAAGGGCCAAGCCAACTTCTGGTTTGATTGACTTCACGAATAAAATGTTTAATCATTTCCGCCGCAACTTTAAAGTCGGCAATAACACCATCTTTTAAAGGTCTAATAGCTTCTATTTTGGCTGGAGTTCTACCGAGCATCATTTTGGCGGTGTTGCCAAAGGCGCAGGCAGTAATTTTACCATTTTCATGATGCACCGCCACAACCGAAGGTTCATTAAGAACAACTCCTTGTCCTCGAGCATATACCAGCGTATTAGCGGTTCCAAGGTCTATCGCAATATCTTTTGATGAAATTGAAAAAAATTTTGAAATCATATTGAATTATGTTTTAGCTTATCCAAGCAGTTAATATATGCTTTTGCCGAGGCAACTAGTACGTCGGTATCGGCTCCATTTCCAGAAAAAATTTTATTATTTTGTTTTAGACGAACTGCAACATTAGCCTGAGCATCAGTTCCCTCTGTTACTGCCTGAACTTGATATAATTCAAGAGTTGCTTTATGAGAAATTAAAGAGTTTATGGCGCAAAAAATTGCATCAACTGGTCCATCGTTAGATGTAAGAATAGTTTCTTGTTCGTTGCTGTCAATTTTTATTTTAACTTTTGCTTCGGCTTGTTTTTTTGTTCCACATTTTATATCAAGAGATATTAGTTCGAAGTTAGATTGTTTATGAACTATTGAATTATCAACTAATGAAACAATATCTTCGTTGGATATTTCTTTTTTTTTGTCAGCTAATTCTTTAAATTTGATAAATGAATCATTGAGAAGCTCTTCAGATATCTCATATCCTAATTCCTTTAAACGATCTTTAAAAGCCGATCTTCCTGATAATTTACCAAGTCTTAGTTGAGTTTTTTCAATGCCTACCGATTCTGGAGAAATAATTTCGTAGGTAGTACGGTTTTTTAGAATTCCATCTTGATGAATTCCGCTTTCATGGGCGAAAGCATTGGCGCCAACTATCGCTTTGTTGTATTGAACTGGAAAACCAGTTATACTTGAAACTAGTTTTGAAATTCTGCTGATCATTGTGGTGTCTATCTTGGTTTCAAATTTGTAAAAATCACTGCGAGTTTTTATTGCCATAACAATTTCTTCTAATGCGGCATTACCAGCTCTTTCGCCAATTCCATTTATTGTGCACTCAATTTGTCTGGCTCCAGCCCTTACTGCTGAAAGAGAATTTGCTACCGCCATTCCTAAATCATCATGACAATGGGCTGATATTATAGCTTTGTCAATGTTGATTACATTATTTTTGATTGCAGAAATTAATTCAAAATACTCTTCGGGTGTGGTATAACCAACAGTGTCAGGAATGTTGATGGTATTAGCTCCGCTTGCAATTGCAACTTCAATGGCTTTGAATAAAAAATCACGCTCCGATCGTGTTGCATCTTCTGGAGACCAATCTACTTCTGGACACAAGTTTTTTGCAAAACTTACGCTATCTTTTATTGCTTCAATAACTTGATCTTGGGTCATTTTTAATTTATATTGCATGTGAATAGGCGAGGTAGCAATAAAGGTATGAATTCGTGGCTTATTTGCTGGTTTTATAGCTTGAGCAGTTTTTTCGATATCATTTTTCTTTGCTCTAGCAAGACCGCATATTGTTGAGTTTTTAATATTTTTGGCAATACGATTTACAGCATTAAAATCTCCCTCAGAGGCATTTGGAAAACCTGCTTCAATTACATCAACACCCATTTTTTCTAACGATTTAGCAATAAGCAATTTTTCTTCGATGTTCATCGTTGCCCCAGGAGCTTGTTCACCATCTCTAAGCGTTGTATCAAAGATTATAATATGTTCTTTTGACATTGAAATTTCTATGTTTATTCTTGATCAAGATAAGTTTTTTGGATTTAATACCAAGCTTGTTAAAACGTGAGTAGTATTTTGCTCGAAATGTTTTGAAAGCAATCTAAAGTAAATTATAATAAAGTTATTTTGAAACTCAAACAATTTAAGCTTGATAAAATAAAAATAATTATGACAAAAAATATTGTAGTTGAAGTAGTTTCCGTTGCAAGTCCTATAAGACTTGAAGAGGTAAGTATTATCGAAAAGGTTCTAAAGACAAATAACCTAATAGCCAACTTTTTTGAAAACAAAAACACTTCAATTAAATTGAAATTACCTCATTCACTTGCTATTTGTAAAGCTGAACATCGTTTTAAACAATTTAAGCAGGCGTTAGAAAATAAAGATTCAAAAATAATTTGGTGCAGTAGAGGTGGCTATGGAAGCGCAGAAATATTGCCATTTCTTTATAAAATGCCTAAACCAAAGAACAAAAAAATTATTGTTGGCTTTAGCGATATTTCTTCAATAGCTATTTTTTTACAGCAACAATGGAACTGGCAAATAATATGCGCTCCAATGTTAAAACAAGTTGCCTGCAATAGTGTTTCTAAAAATTCACAAAAAATAATTTTTGATTTGATAAAGGGTAAAATTAAGCAATTACAATATGATCTACATTTTATTTCGGGTACTAAGAAAAAAATATTAGCACCAATAGTTGGTGGCTGTTTGAGTGTTTTATCGGCTAGTTTTGGAACTAAAAATCAGATAAATTGGCACAATAAAATTTTATTTTTAGAAGATCAAAATGAGTGTGCTGAAAGGTTGGATAGATATTTTACACAAATTGCTTTTATTATAAATGAAACAAAATTAAGGCCGAGCGCAATTTTGCTTGGTAATTTTTTTGCTAATCTTGATAAATCTTCAGTTGAAATTAAAAATATTAAAATTGCTATTGAAAACTTTTCCAAAAAGATTGGTAACATAGCTTTATGGCAGGAAAAGAGCATGTCCCTTGGTCATTCTTTTGATCAAAAACCAATAGTAATTGGTCAGAAAGCCGAAATATCAACTATTGGTAAAATCACTCAAAAAATTGATTTGAGTTTTTTTAAAAAAGATTGATAATCTAGAAAGTTTTTCATCTTTAAATTGTAGTTTAAAGATGTGAATTGGTGTTAAAAATTTAAATTTTGTGTAAAGTGAATTCAGAAAGTAATAAGAAAAACATGACCATTAATTTTGGTCCACAACATCCTGCGGCTCATGGAGTTTTGCGTTTAGTCCTAGAAATGGATGGTGAAATTATTACTCGTGCTGATCCTCATATTGGCTTACTTCACCGCGGTACTGAAAAATTAATTGAATATAAATCATACTTGCAAGCTGTTCCTTATTTTGATCGACTTGACTATGTTTCGCCAATGTGTCAAGAGCATGCATATGCACTAGCGGTAGAAAAATTATTAAATTGCAATGTTCCTTTGCGAGCAAAATATATCAGGGTATTGTTCTCTGAAATTACTCGTATCTTAAACCATATTATGGCAATTACTACTCAAGCTCTTGATGTTGGGGCTATGACGCCACTTCTATGGATGTTTGAAGATCGTGAAATTATGATGGGTTTTTACGAAAAAGTTTCGGGCTCAAGAATGCATGCCGCCTATATTCGTCCTGGTGGTGTTCATCAAGATTTGCCAAAGGGATTGCTTGAAGAAATAAAGATATTTGCTCAGGGTTTTTCTAAAAAAATTGATGATATGGAAAATTTGCTTACAGATAATCGAATATTTAAGCAAAGAATGGTTGATGTTGGTATTGTTTCGAAAGAGCAGGCTATTGATTGGGGTTTTTCTGGCCCCATGATTAGAGGTTCTGGAATAGCTTGGGATTTGCGAAAAAGTCAGCCATACGAAGTTTACGATCAGTTAGAATTTGATATTCCAATTGGTAAAAATGGTGATTCTTATGATCGTTATTTGATTAGAGTTCAAGAAATGCGCGAGTCTTTAAAAATGATTTTACAAGTAATTGAGAAGATGCCACAGGGTAGGGTGATTACTGATGATCCAAAAATTGCTCCACCAAGTAGAGAAGATATGAAAAACTCTATGGAAAGTTTAATCAATCACTTTAAGCTTTACACCGAAGGATATCATGTCCCAGCTGGTGAAGCCTATGGTTGTGTCGAGGCCCCAAAAGGTGAATTTGGAGTTTATATAATTTCTGATGGCTCAAATAGACCTTATCGTTGCAGAGTTCGTGCTCCTGGTTTTGCTCATTTACAAGGTTTAGAATTTATGGTTAAAGGCCATATGCTTGCTGATGTGGTAACAGTTATTTCAACGCAAGATATTGTTTTTGGCGAAATAGATAGATAATAATTTGACTAATAGATTGTTTAGATTTATAATAAATCTCTTCTTTATTTGCTCAAAATACTACTTCATAGTTTTTAAATAATATTTTTTAAATTTTGTTTAAGTTTGAAGTAGCTTTGCTATAAAAACTTAAAACTATCAATTCACTATAGAAAAGATGAAAATTTATAATTCAATAAAATCAGCTAAAAAGAGAGATAAAAACTGTAAGGTTGTGCGCAGAAAAGGTCGCTTATATGTTATAAATAAACAAAATCCTCGTTTCAAAGCTCGTCAAGGTTAATTTCTAGATTATTTGCAGTATTTATTTAACAAATTTATATAGCTTCGGTGTCTAACAAAATAAATTCAAAAATCAGAATTGGCACTAGAACTAGTAGATTAGCTCTTGCTCAAGTTGCTGAAATACACCTCTTATTGGCTAACCATTTTCCAAATATTCAAATTGAGATTTTTCCAATTAATACCTCTGGTGATAAAATAATTGATCAAAGCCTTACCGAGATTGGTGGCAAAGGGCTTTTTATTAAAGAGTTGGAAGAGGCCTTGCTACAAAATAAAATAGATATTGCAGTTCACTCGGCAAAAGATATCCCGCCTATAATAAATGACCAAACTATTATTGGTGCATTTTCTCCGCGTCTTGATCCTAGCGATTGTTTTATTTCTTCAAAATATTCCAATTTAAATGAAATGCCAAAGGGTGCGGTTATTGGCACTTCTTCGCCACGCAGAAAAGCTATAATACTTAATCTCAGACCAGATTTAAAAATAGTAAATTTTCGCGGTAATGTTGATACTCGCTTAAATAAAGCATTAGAGGGGCAGGTTGATGCTTGCATTCTTGCGAGCTCAGGAATTGCTAGGCTTGGTAAAGAACAGTCTGCAAGGGGTATTATTGAGATTTCCGAAATGATTCCTGCTGGCGGTCAAGGTGCTTTAGCTATTCAAATTTCTAAAGACAATCAAGATATTTTAAAAATAATTCAAAAAATTAATGATCAGCAAACTTATATTTGTGTTCAAACTGAACGAGCTTTCTTAAAAGAATTGGGTGCATCTTGCAATACTCCTGTCGGTGTTTATGCAAATATCAAAGATAAAAAATTATATTTGCAAACCATAATATTAGATTATAACGGTAAGGAATGTTTTAAAACTAATGGTTCTTGTAAAGATAGCATTGAAGACGGTATTGAGCTTGCAACGGCAATGGCCAAAAAAACCAAGATCGAAGCCCAAGAATTGCTTAAAAAAATTATATCAAATTTTTGTTATACCAAATCCCATCTTTAAATAAAATTATAATAAAATATTTTATTAGTCGCGCTAAAGCAACGACATGATTTTTGCCAGTCGTGCCCTAGGGCAACGACACGATTTTTTCGATAAAATTTTTAAAATGAAGCTGTATATCCATACAGCTGAGGCTTTTTAGAGATTTTTAACAAAAATATGAAGTTAAATTTGATATCTTGCTCAAACATTTAAAGATTGGATTTGGTATTCTCAAATTAATTGTTGTTTAACCAACGCCAAATTTCTTCTTATATCTTTTGATCACTGCCAAAGCAATTATGTTAAAGATAAAAGTAAAAACAAATAAGGTTAAAGCTAAAGCAAAAGCCGAAAGAGTTTTAGGGCTATTAAACTCCTGATCACCGACCAGTAAAGTTACAATTTGTGCAGTAGTTGTGGTTACAGAATCAAGTGGATTAAAAGTCAATTTAGCAATTAAGCCAGCTGACATTACTACAATCATGGTTTCCCCAATTGCGCGCGATACTGCTAAAATTATTGCTCCAACAATGCTTGGCATGGCTGATGGGATAACAACTTTTTTAATCATTTCTGATTTGGTACTACCAAGAGCAAGTGCACCATCTTTTAAGCTCTGTGGAACAGAATTTATAGCGTCATCAGTTAGCGATAAAACAAATGGTATAATCATTATTCCCATTACAAAACCAGCAGAAATAGCGCTTTCACTAGATATTTTAAAACCAAAAAAACCAAAAAAATTTTGAAAGAAAGGGGCGATAGTAATTACTGCAAAATAGCCGTAAACTACCGTTGGAACTCCGGCAAGAATTTCTAAAGCTGGTTTTAAATAATCACGAATTTTACTATTTGCGTACATACTTAAATATATTGCCGACATAATTCCAATCGGTACTGATATTATCATGGCAATAATGGTTATTAGTAAAGTTCCTAAAAAAACTGGAATAATTCCAAAAGCTGAGTTGGCAACCTCCTGTTCGCTATTGATTGCCATTTGAGGATTCCATTTTGTTCCAAATAAAAAATCACTAAAATTAATAATTTTAAAAAATTTAAGAGCTTCAATAAGAATAGAAAAGGTGATTATAATAGTTATTAATATGCCAATACCGGCAGTTAGAGAAAATGAGAAGATACCAACTTTTTCTATATGATTTTTAGCATTAAAATTTTTATTATAAGCTATACTTATTAAAACAAAATTTATAATAAGAAAAACTGATGATAAAAATATTTTATTTAATTGCGAAAAAGAGCTTGAGAATACTGTAACGATCAGAACCACTGTCCATAAAATAAAGCAATATGAATAATGTTTTGGTAATGAATTATAGCGAATTATTTTATTTCTGGAAAACCTTTGTTTTTTAATTTGGTAATTTACAATCATTGCAACCAGAAATATCGCAATAAAAAAAAATATTGGAAATATCATTAAATTTATTTTGAATGTTAAAAATTAGAATCTTTATTGAAGACCTTATTTTAAATCAATCTAAACAATTTTTAAAGACTGAATTAAAAGTTATTGGCAATAATTTTGATTACTTAACAAAAGTAATGCGTTTAAGGGTAAATGATTGCTTTGCGGTTTTTAACGGTAAAGATGGTGAATTTGAAGCAAAAATTATTAATATTGAAAAAAAATCGCTACAAGCCTTAATAATAAAAAAAATAAAAGATCTGACAATCTCAAGCAATATAACTATTGCTTTTGCTTTAGTAAAAAATGTTCGTATTGATTTTATTGCAACTAAAGCAACAGAGCTAGGTGTTGCAAAATTTCAACCAATAATTACCGATCGAACTATTGTTGATAAAATAAATTACGATCGCTTTAAAGCTAATATTAAAGAGGCTTGTGAACAATGCCGCAGAAATGATTTTCCACAAGTTTTAATTGTTAAGACTTTAGAAAGGTTTTTGTACGAAGATGGCCAAAATAGAATATATATTTTGTGTGATGAATCTGGAAAAGGTGAAAAGTCTAGTATCATTCTTAGTAAAATTGCAGAAAATTTACAAAACAACAATTTAATAAACAAAATTGAATTTGTAGTAATTATTGGTCCTGAAGGTGGATTCACTGAAAAAGAATTTAACAGGATTTATCAATTAAATAATAGTTATAGTATTTCTATGGGTCCAAGAATATTAAGATCGGATACTGCGATTATATCTGCACTTACTTTAATTCAAGAATTTCTTGGCGATTTTAATTTGAAACCAAATTTTTAAATGAAAAAACAATTTAATGAA
>CAMASZ010000045.1 GCA_945861125.1 Rickettsia typhi
ATATTTCTTGTTCCTCCCGACCCTATTCCGTATAAATCTAAAGATTCCTTTGCTTTTTGAATAGCTTGTTTATTTTGACCCATACCAAGATAATCATTAGAACACCAAATGGTAATTTTTTTTTGATTTGAATTATTTATAGCGTAAGGAAACTCGCCACATATTCTCGAAATATTAGTAAAATCACGGTAACGATTTTCTTGTTTTAGTTTTAAAACTGCTTGCGAAAAATATTCTAACATTTTTTGTTTTTAAATATTTCAATAGTATCTTCAGAAAAATTAATAATATCAGTTTTCAAAAAATTATCGACACAATCACTTATTTTTTTGATTCCAACGGCTTTTATTGAAGGAATTCCATCATTGCCAATGATTTTTTTATTTCTTATCCAAATAAGTTCATCGGCAATTTTTTGTTCAATAAATTGAGTAATTGTTTCGCTTCCACCTTCAACTAAAATTGAATTAATTCCCAATGCGCATATTTTTTCTAAAGCATCAATTAGATCAATTATATTATTTTTAATATTACAAAATATTACTTGATTTAGTTGGCTTTGATCTCGCCATTTTTTTAATTCTGTTAGGTTTTTATTGTTTTGACCGGTTACTAATATTGTTGAGTTTGCTAGGTTATTTTTAAAAACTTTTTCTGCAAAAGAGAATTTTAAGCTTTGTGAAATAATTATTTTTTTGGGTGAAAAATTTTCTAAACCAGCAATTCTACAAGTTAATTGCGGATTATCTTTCATAATTGTATTTGCCCCAACTAATATTGCATCATATTTTGATCTAAGATAATGAGAAAACAATAAAGATTTTTCACAGCTAATCCATTGGCTATCAAAATCTTTTGTAGCAATTTTTCCATCTAGAGAGCTGGCTATTTTTAAGGTTATGTATGGAGTTTTTTCATTTTTACTTTTTATGAAATGCTGATATAATTCCTCAAATTCTTTTGTTAAAATACCTTGAACAACCTCAATTCCTGCTTCTTGTAATTTTCTAATACCACTTCCCTTGACCCTTTGATCTGGATCAATTAAGCCAATTACTACTTTCTTAGGTTTGTATTTTATTATTTCATCAACACATGGCGGAGTTTTACCATAATGAGAGCATGGTTCTAATGTTACATAAAATATTGAATTTTCTATCTTGGATTTATCGGTAATTTTATTAATGGCGATAGTTTCGGCATGAGGTATTCCTTGATTGGCTGTTACTGCGCAGGAAATTATCGAATTGTCTTTAACAATAACGCAAGCAACTGTTGGATTTGGAGCGCTTGCTCCAGACAGCTTACTGGCTAAATTTAAAGCATAGTTTAAATATTTTTTGTCTCTTAAGATGTTATAATTATTCATAACAGATGGTTGTTTTTTAAAATCCAAAAATCAAATTACCTTATAACAGTGCCATTATAAGTAATCGATTTCAAATTTTTGCTCTGGTTCATTATTATATTGATTGCTAGGAGGGAGATAATAATAATCTGAATCGTAATAATATCTAGGTTGAATATATGGATTTTGATAGTATCTAGAATTAGGAGTGTAGTACTGAGGTGGATAATATTGGTAATAAGGCATTTGATTGTTGTTAATTTTTGCTAATCTATTTTTTTTTGAAGAGCAAGAAAGTAAAATTAAAAAACTTAAAAATAACAAAATGTATCTCATGGGATTTTTACAAAAGCAGATCTGTAGAGGTTTTTTTAGTGCCAGTTTTTCTTTAAACATTAAGACAGGGCTTCAATTATAAGGATCAGCAATTGATATTGTTGATTATTCTTGGTGAGCCCGAGACGATTTGAACGTCCGACCCACAGCTTAGAAGGCTGTTGCTCTATCCAGCTGAGCTACGGGCTCTTAAAAAAGATTAAATTTATATCAAGATACCTTAATCTTATAAAAATTCTTATGAATTTTCAAGTAAAGTTTAGAAATCTAAAATTTCAAGCATTTTTTATTAGAACCTCCAAACTGCATTTAATCTGGCCATTGAAATAGTGTTATCTATTTTTGCGCTATGTCTATAGTTAGTATAATTATTAATAAAGTAAAGATCCTCACCTGAATCTTTGGTTACTGAATAGTCAAGCATCAAACGAACATGATCACTTATAGAGATATCAACGCCAAGACCACCAATAATTGCAATAAACCCCCCTTCAGAAGAGTATTTTTTATTGTTTTTGGTTTCAATAATAAATTTTGAAGATGAAAAACTAAGGCCAAGTTTTAAATATGGTAAAAAATTTTCAAAAATATTATAACCAAATTTTCCAGAGTAATAAGACATATTTGATTTTATGAATTGAATTTTTTTAATATCAGCAAATGAATTATCGTTATTCTTAATTTGAGTTGGTTTTAAATTGTCTTTTGAAATTCCTATATCGCCAACTATCATTGTAAATTCTTGTCCCAAGTAAAATCCACTTGAGAATAATCTTCCTTGGCCAATTGTGATCGTTGGATTTATTTTATTTCCTGAAAAATCATATTGATATCTTTTTTTGTTCTGCGTGTCGCTGTTTGAAAAATTATTTACTATACTTAAATCTTCTTCAGTGGATAGCGAGTTAGATGTTGAGTTTATTCCTAATCCAAAATATACCCCATTAAAATTATTATCATGAGTAAAATTCAAAGGTTTGTTTTGATCTAGTCCGCAATAATAGGATTGTCGGTTTGAATTGTCGTAAACTCTAAAACCAGATCCTTTGCCATCGTTAAAATCTATTATTTTATTACTTTTTGTTTTATTATGATAGTTATATGGCAAATTATATTGTTCCGAAGAAATATTAGATTCTCCTGAATTAATGCCATTATCTAAATCTTTTTTATTTTGATTAAAATAATTTGAATCAGAATATGGTGAGGAGTTTTTATTATTGTTTGGATTGTAATAATCTAATTGATATTTTCTAATATCATCAATAATTTGATCTGTTTGGTTATTGCCATAGTTTTGATCTTGAGCAAATGCAAAATCCGCTATAAATAAAATTGTTGAAGAAATAATAAAAATAATTTTCATTTTAAAATCTATATAAAATTCCTAATTTTGCCGAATTGACGTTTAAATTTGATGTAAAATAAGAGTTGGAAAAAGCTGTTTGAGAATTATTTTTTGCTAAAATACTAGATGAGTTTTGTGAGATAATCCAATGCGAATAGTCTAGCAACAATCTAAAATGAGAACTCAGGGCAAATTCAGATCCAAGCGATAGTCTAATTGGAGGCATTGAGTTGGTGTCGTAAACCTCAATTGAATAATTGCCTATTTTAATATCAATTGAAGTCATTGATCCTAATCCAGCATTAAGATATGCCATTAAGCGAGGATTCAATAGGTATCCTATTTTAGCATTGAAAAACACTGGATTAGTTATGGTATAAGTTGCCGTTTTTTCCACAGTCGTTTCATTATCATTTTTATCAATTTCGCTAACATTTATTTTAAAATTTGAAGTTAAAGGACTGGAACGAAATTCAATATCCGAAGCTAAATATACCCTATCAAGTAACATACCCCCGCCAACTAAAATAAAGCCAGTTCCCGAGTTTCCGCTAAATGATTTTTTAGAATTATCTTTAAATAAGGGGTAAGTTTTATTGGGTTCAAAATTTTTACTCACGCCTTCAAAGCTTGATGTTTCAAATCTAAAATCGCCAGAATATTTATTCATTTCTCCCCCAATTGCAAAGTAAACGCCACTCCAACTTTCTTCAAATGAAGTTTTGTTCCATCTTTTGTCAACAAAAGGTTCGCAATTATAAGATTTTCCTTCGGGATCGGTTATTGATATGCCGGATTTCATGTTTGGTCCTGAATTTAAACTTCCAGACATTCCTCCGCCAATGCCAACCGAGCCACCACCAAAGGCAAAGCAATTATTAATAGAGCTTAAGAAAACAGTAATAGCAACAAGTAATCGAGTAATTTTTTTTATTTTTTCTAGCATTAATATTTTTTTAGTTATCTTTAAAATTTGCAATTCGAAGTCGAAGTGCGTTTAACTTAATAAATCCTTCAGCATCTTTTTGATCATAAACTGAGTCTTCTTCAAAAGTAACATGGGCCATAGAATATAGACTTTTATTAGATTCTCTACCAATTACGTAAACATTACCTTTATAAAGTTTTAAACGAACTTTGCCCTCAACATTTTCTTGACTTTTGTCAATTAAAGCTTGAAGCATAATTCTTTCTGGAGCAAACCAAAAGCCGTAATAAATTAAGCTAGCATATCTAGGCATAAGCTCATCTTTTAAGTGAGCAGATTCGCGGTCTAAGGTAATTGATTCAATTGCTCGATGGGCTGTAAGTAAAATAGTTCCACCGGGAGTTTCGTAAATACCTCGTGATTTCATGCCAACAAAACGATTTTCAACTAAATCAAGCCTACCGATTCCATTTTTTCCTCCAATTTCGTTAAGATTGGTAAGTATTTGAGCTGGAGTCATTTTTTTTCCATCAATTGCAATTGGATCACCCTTGTAAAATTCTATTTCTATAAAGCTTGGTTGATCAGGGGCTTGTTCTGGGCTTACCGTTCTTTGATATACATATTCAGGAGCTGGTTTTGCTGGGTCTTCTAATACTTTTCCTTCGCTTGAAGTATGAAGTAAATTGGCGTCTACAGAATATGGCGCCTCGCCCTTTTTATCTTTGGCAACAGGAATTTGATTTTTTTCAGCATAATCTATTAATTTGGTGCGTGAGTTTAAATCCCATTCGCGCCATGGAGCAATAATCTTGATATCTGGTTTATTTGCATAATAAGACAACTCAAAACGAACTTGATCATTGCCTTTTCCGGTTGCGCCATGAGCTACGGCGTCTGCACCAACTTGTTTAGCAATTTCTATTTGTCTTTTAGCAATTAAAGGGCGGGCAATCGAAGTTCCAAGCAAATAAACTCCTTCATATAGAGCATTGGCTCTAAACATAGGAAATACATAATTGGCAACAAATTCTTCGCGCAAATCTTCAATAAAAATTTCTTTTACACCCAGCATTTGTGCTTTTTTTCTAGCCGGCTCTAATTCTTCGCCCTGCCCTAAATCAGCCGTAAAAGTCACTATTTCACAACCATAATTCTCTTGAAGCCACTTTAAAATTACTGAGGTATCTAGCCCCCCTGAATAAGCGAGTACAACTTTTTTTATTCTGTTTTTAAATTTCATATTATTAAAATTAATTTTTAAAATTACCTGTTTTCTATGGCCAATAAAATCTCATCAATTTTTGGCATTATCTTTTTTATTCTAAGATAGAAACATTGCCATATTATTTCATTATTTTCGTAATACACAAATCGGTTCAAATTCATGATATTTGCGATACGCAAGAAATCCGTTCCTCGAAATTTTTTAGGAAAAATTTCTATGAAATGCAATCCTTTTTGAGCAAAAATTAAATTTAACAATCCAGCTCCATGAGTTGCAATAACAAATTTGGCATTAAAAAAACAATCAATCTGCTCTTTAAAAGACAAGTCTTCTAGAATAACTGTTTTGAAGCCATTTTTATTTAATAAAGATTTAAATGATTTTTCATTGATAGTTCTTCTCAATCTAGCTTTTTTTCTTGAAACATATATTAAATCTTTTTTTGCAAATTGTTTTTCTTTAATGTGATATTTTTTTAGCAACATATTGCGAAGTGATGTTATGGTTTCGCTAATACAGCTATTTCGCTGGTAATCGTATAAAGCTTTGTGAGAATAATAAATAAAAATTAATTCTTGGCACTTTATAAATTCATTTTTTTCAACAAAGATGAATTTAACATTTTTGAAATTTTCGGTTATTAATTCATATAATTCTTTTTGAACTTTGTTATAATCTTTGCGGACTAAAATTGAAATTATTTGATCTTTGTTTTGATGCTTATTTAAAAAAAATAACAGCGGAATTATATAGTCAAAGAAAATATGAAAGTAATGTTTTGAACCCTTGTGAACCCCAATTAAATTTATTGCCGTACCGCTTAATTCTTTTATTGGTTTTGGTTTAATTGAAATTTTTACCCAGTTTCTATTGGTTATTCCGTCATATTCATCTATTTTTTTATAAATATTTTGATTTTCAAGAAGCGAGCATCCAGTATTTTCAGCAACAAGAATATTTTTAAATTTTTTAGCAATAAAAATTTGACCCAGCTGATCTTTGATATTTATTAGCTCTTCTCCAGCAATTTTATTGTAATTTATTGTTTTATTATAAAGTCTATATTTATTCGCCAATACTTGATTTGTAGCAATAAAATTAAATATAAATGATTTGAAATATCTGAAGGTAATTTTTTTTAGAACTTTCGACATCTTTTAATTTGTTTAGCTGGCACATTTTTGGTTGGCGCACCCGGCAGGAGTTGAACCTGCAACCTTCTGATCCGTAGTCAGATACTCTATCCAATTGAGCTACGGGTGCAATAGAAATAAGTCGCTTCGTCGCTTTTTTCCTCAAAAGCCAAAATTTATTAAAGTTTGAGGGCTTTGATGAAAAGACGACTTGCACCAAGGCAAAAAGCCTGGAAGTAATTTTGTAAGTTATAATCTTTTATATAACTCTAAGATATTGCAACTTCTGATTTGCGTTTTTTTTCAGAGTTTTTATCAATTTTTTCTTCCTCTTTTTCTTTATTTGATGTTTTTCTTTGAATTTTAGGAAGATTATTTTTTTCACGAATTGTATCTTCTATTTCTTCAGCTATTTTAATGTTTTCTTTTAAATATGTTTTAGTGTTTTCTTTTCCTTGCCCAATTTTATTGCCTTTAAAAGCATACCAAGATCCAGATTTTTCAAGGATTTCATGTTTAACTCCAAGATCAATTATTTCGCCAAATCTAGAGATTCCTTCACCATATATTATTTCGCATTCTGCAGTTCTAAAAGGCGGAGCAACTTTATTTTTAACAACTTTAACTTTAGTCTCGTTGCCAAGAACCTCTTCTTGTTCTTTTATGGCATTTCCTTTGCGGATATCAAGTCGAACTGAAGCGTAAAATTTTAAAGCATTACCACCGGTTGTAGTTTCTGGATTGCCAAACATTACACCAATTTTCATACGAATTTGATTAATAAAAATCACTGTCGAATTAGTTTTAGAAATAGTTGAAGTGAGTTTTCTTAGGGCCTTACTCATTAAGCGCGCCTGTAAACCCATTTGGTTATCGGCCATACCTCCTTCAAGCTCAACCTGTGGAACTAAGGCGGCGACGGAGTCAATTATTATCAAATCAACGGCACCAGAGCGAACTAAGGTATCGGCTATCTCAAGTGCTGCTTCACCATTATCTGGTTGTGAAATGATTAAATCTTCAAGATTTATATTCAAATTTTTGGCATAAGTTGGGTCAAAAGCATGTTCAGCGTCAATAAAGGCGCAAGAAAGTTTAGATTTTTGAGCTTCGGCAATTGCATGTAAAGTAAGAGTAGTTTTTCCAGAGCTTTCGGGACCATAGATTTCAATTACTCTTCCTCGAGGATAGCCACCAACTCCAAGGGCGATATCAAGAGCGATAGAGCCACTAGATATAACATCGATGTCAGTAATTGGACGATCTCCAAATTTCATTGCTGAGCCTTTACCAAATTGTTTATCAATTTGTGATAGAGCTGCCTCAAGGGCTTTTTTGCGGTCATTGGTAGTCATGTTTTCTCCTTTATTGTTAAGTGATGATTTTTATTTTTTTAAAATTTTAAGCATTGTTTCTCCCAATATTGCCGGACTGTCAGCAACAGATACTCCAGCAGACTTCATAGCTTCAATTTTGCTTTCTGCGCCACCTTTACCTCCAGAAATTATTGCTCCAGCATGCCCCATTCTTCTACCTGGAGGCGCTGTTCTGCCCGCAATAAAGCCAACTGTAGGTTTTTTGCGACCTTTTTTGGCTTCAGATTTTAAAAAATCGGCAGCTTCTTCTTCGTCAGTTCCACCAATTTCGCCAATCATAATCATGGCTTCAGTTTCTGGATCTGATAAAAACATATCTAAGCAATCAATAAAATTGGTACCATTGACAGGATCGCCCCCAATACCAATACAGGTGCTTTGGCCAAGGCCAGCTTTAGTTGTTTGATGTACTGCTTCATATGTTAGCGTTCCAGAGCGAGACACTATTCCTATTTTTCCTTTTTTATGAATATGGCCAGGCATAATACCTATCTTACATTCATTAGGAGTTATTACTCCAGGGCAATTAGGGCCTATCAATCTTGATTTAGAACCAGATAAGGCCTTTTTAACTTTTACCATATCAAGAACCGGTATTCCTTCTGTAATACAAACTATTAGCTCAATTTCGGCGTCAATTGCTTCAATTA
>CAMASZ010000046.1 GCA_945861125.1 Rickettsia typhi
TGCATTCTATATTACCATGATCTGCCGATATAATCATTGCCCCATTTTTTTGCAAAATAATTTTTTCTAATATCGCTAATTGTTTATCAATCGCCTCACAAGCTTTTATTGAAGGATCAAGAAGTCCTGAATGACCAACCATATCAGGATTAGCATAATTAACTATTATAAAATCAAAATTATCAGAATTAATTGCTAAACAAAGTTTTTCACCAATTTCAACAGAAGACATTTCTGGCTTTAAATCATATGTTGAAACCAGCGGAGATTGTACCATAATTCTAGATTCTCCTTTGAATTCTTTCTCTCTTCCACACGAAAAAAAGAAGGTAACATGAGCATATTTTTCAGTTTCAGCAATACGAAGTTGTTTAAGATTATTTCTTTCTAAAATTTCTGGTAAAGAGTTTTTAATTTCTTGATGGGGAAATAAAATTTCATAATGATTGTTAAGCTCTTGAGAATATTCAGTCAAAGCTAAAGCAGAGGAAAAATTACAAAGCTCAAAAAGTTTTTGCGATATTTGTCGAGCTCGATCAGCACGAAAATTAGCAAATATTAATGCATCACCATCTTTTATACCTTCATAATTAATGGCGCTATAAGGCTTCACAAATTCATCAGTAATTTCTTGCGAATATGATTCTTCAATGGCTTGAAGCGGACTACTAAATTTTAACCCTTTACCAGATACTATTGAATCGGTGGCTAGTTTAATTCTATCCCATTTTTTATCACGATCCATGCTATAATAGCGTCCAGATATAGTTGCTATATTAAATTTTTCAACTTGCTTTAAATATTTTATGGCACTTTTTTGCGCCACATCTCTTCCATCAAGAAAGCAGTGTAAATAAACCTTTATATTATTTTTACTAAGTAAGTTAGCTAGATAAATAATATGATTTATATGAGAATGAACTCCACCATCAGATAATAAACCCATGATGTGACAAGGCTTATTATGGCTTCTTAGATTATTAATAAGTTGCTGAATTTTGCTATTTTTATCTAATTCTTGATTAATTATTGCCTTATTAATTCTTGGTAAATCTTGATAAACAACCCTACCCGCACCAATAGTCATATGACCAACTTCGGAATTACCAATTTGTCCTTCTGGCAATCCAACATCAAGTCCAGAAGTTTTTAATTGTGCATTTGGATAGGTTTTTAAAATACGCTGATAATTTGGCATTTTTGCTTTTGTAATGGCATTATAATCATTATCTTCACCAATACCAAATCCATCAAGAATACATAACAAAACTGGCTTCATATATTAATAAATCTTATTACTAATTATTAATCATTTTTTTTGGATCAATCCATTTATCGAATTGCTCCTCATTTAACAAACCAAGCGCAATTGCAGCCTCTTTAAGGGTGGTTCCTTCCTTATGGGCTTTTTTAGCAATTTTAGCTGAATTATCATATCCGATATAAGGATTTAAAGCAGTAACAAGCATTAAAGATTGATCTAGCAACTCTTTGATTCTTTGCTTATTAGCTACAATTCCAATCAGGCAGTTATCAATAAAGCTATTAATTCCATCATTAATTAGATTAATTGATTCAATGATATTGCGAATAATCATCGGACGAAAAACATTAAGCTGAAAATGGCCATTTGAACCACCAATAGTTATCGCATGATGATTACCAATAACTTGGCAAGCTATCATGGTCAAAGCTTCGCATTGAGTTGGATTAACTTTACCTGGCATAATTGATGATCCCGGCTCATTTTCTGGCAAAGAAATTTCGCCAAGACCAGATCTAGGTCCAGAAGCTAGAAAACGAATATCATTGGCAATTTTCATTAGCGCTACCGCAGTAGTATTTAAAGCTCCAGAAAAATTAACCAATTCATCGCTACCAGCTAAGGCAAAAAATTTATTTTTATTTGAGTAGAAGCCGTCGGCATGATTAAGACCAAGAAGAGCAAGATTTGAATCTTTAACTTGCCACCAACCATCATCAGCATTAGTTCGACATAGTTTTAAGTTTAATAGTTCTTGATGCAAATTTTTTATTTGAGAAACTTCAGTAATTTTCTCGGCAAATTTTTTAGCAAAATTTTTGTGACAATTTAAACCAGTTCCAACCGCAGTTCCACCCTGCGCCAAATGAACAACATAACTAATAGCTTGAGAAATAAAAACGCTTACCGTTTGAATTTGTACTTTGTAAGCAGAAAATTCTTGTCCCAAAGTAATTGGGGTTGCATCTTGTGTATGAGTTCTACCAATCTTGATTATATCTTTAAACTCTTGTTCTTTTTTTGCTAATTCATTAGCAAAACGAATTAAAGTTGGTAAAAGTTTTTGGTATGATAAAATCACAGTTGCAACGTGCATTGCTGTAGGAAAAGTATCATTAGAGCTCTGCCCTAGATTAACATGATCATTTGGATGAATTGGTGATTTACCACCTTTTTTACCTGTGGATTTTTCATTAGCAACAGAAGCAATTACTTCATTAACATTCATATTGGTTTGAGTTCCAGAACCAGTCTGCCATACCACCAATGGAAAGTGATTCTCATAAAACCAATCAAATTTGTTTAAAATATCATCAATTGCATTAATGATTTTATCAGCCAATTCTGGTGAAAATTTTTTGAACTCATTCGAATTAGGATCTTCAAGCATTAATTCCCTATTAGCAATAGTGGCAGCCTTTTTGACAAGAAGCATAGCTTGGATTACTTCTTTTGGCATTTTATGCCCAGCATTATTATTGCATATTGGAAAATTCTGGACACTTCTTTGTGTTTGCGCTCCAAAGTAAGCATCTTCAGCAACCTTAATTTCTCCGAATGAATCAACTTCTACACGAAAATTTTTTGTCATTATTTTATTTATTTTTGTTACAAAGGGGGATCCCCACGAAGTGGGGCGTGCACTAATGTGCACGAGAAAATTAAAAATCTAGTTTGAATCCCCACGAAGTGGGGTGTCGCACTAATGTGCACGAGAAAATTAAAAATCTAGTTCGCGGATCAATGCTGGCGCCATAGCCCACACTAAACAATAAAATCAAAAATCCAATTGCAAATCATTAAAAAGTAATCAGTGATCATAAAAAGCACTGCAACCGTTGATTTGCAGTATTTTTTTACGGAACTTCCCAATCTAAAATACAAGTACAGTGCTCATATCCTTCAAACCAGCCCGTGTTATAGTCAGGAGATTTTTTTAATCTTTTATATTCATAAACTTGTTTTAAGTCAGTAATAACGCCCTTACCAACCGAATCCCAACCAGCAACGCAACCATCACGAAAACCCTTACCATATTCACTATCAGAAGAAGGAAAATTAGCAACCCCGGTTAAAGGTCTTGGCTTTAAACCCCATTTCCAACTGCTTGGCATTGGTTGAAAAAACAAATTGCAAGAACAATTTATAAGAAGAATAAATAAAAAAGATGATTTAAAAATTTTTGTCATTATCAAAAAATAAATCTAATTCAAATCTTGCAAAGCAAATACTTCAAATTTGCAGTTATTATTTTTGTAAGCTTCGATTGCATCTACCAAAGCTCTAGCTCCAGAAATTGTTGTTGAATAAGTTACACTACGCATCAAAGAAGTTCTCCTAATTGAAAAACTATCTTTAGTTGCTTGCGCTCCTTCAGTTGTATTAATAACCAAATTAACTTCTTTACGATCTATCATATCAACAACATGAGGTTTATCTTCAGTAATTTTATTAACTATTGTCACGGAAATATTATTTTCAGCAAGGAATTTTGCAGTTCCACGAGTAGCAACAATTTTAAATTCAAGCTTAATCAATTTATTAACAATATCTGGTAAATATTTTTTATCAGAATCCTTAACGGATATAAAAGCTAAACCTTGGGTTGGCAATTTCACTCCAGAAGCAATTTGAGCCTTTGCAAAAGCCAAGGCAAAATTTTTATCAATACCCATAACTTCACCGGTAGACTTCATTTCTGGACCAAGGATAATATCAACATTATTAAAGCGAGCAAATGGAAATACCACTTCTTTAACTGCAAAATACTTTAAAGATTTTTCTTTTAAATTTAATTCAGAAATTTTTTTGCCAATCATCAATAAAGAGGCAATTTTAGCGATTGGAACTCCAGTGGCTTTTGCAACAAAAGGAACAGTTCTTGATGCTCTAGGATTAACTTCAAGAACATATAATTTATTATTTTGTATAGCAAATTGTATGTTCATTAATCCTTTTACTTGTAAAGCTATGGCCAACTTTACAGTTGCTTTTTTTATCTCTTTAATAATTTCTTGTGAAAGAGAATAAGGTGGTAAAGAGCAAGCGGAATCTCCAGAGTGAATACCAGCTTCTTCAATATGTTGCATAATGCCAGCAATAAAAACATCTTTACCATCACATAAAGCATCAACATCTACCTCAATCGCATCAACTAAAAATTTATCAATTAATAATGGACCGGTTTCAAAAATTTCAATATATTCATTTAAATATTTAGTTAAGTAATTTTCATCATAAACAATTGCCATACCTTTGCCACCAAGAACATAAGAAGGCCTTATAACAACAGGAAATCCGATTTCATGAATTTGCTCAATTACCTCTTGTTTTGAATAAGCAATACAATTCTGTGGTTGATTTAGGCTAAGTTTTTGCAAAAGTTGCTTAAATCTTTCTCGATCTTCAGCAAGATCTATCATGTCAGGAGAGGTACCAATAATTGGGATTTTTTCATCTTGTAAAAATTTAGCTAAGCCAAGAGGAGTTTGACCACCAAACTGAATATTTACCCCTATCAGTTCACCATTACTAGCTTCTTTTTTTATTAATTCAATTGTGTCTTCAGCTGTTAAGGGCTCAAAGTAAAGTCGATCTGATGTATCATAATCAGTAGATACTGTTTCAGGATTACAATTGACCATAATTGCCTCAATATTATTATCTTTGAAGGCAAAAGAAGCATGAACGCAAGTATAATCAAACTCGATTCCTTGTCCAATCCGATTAGGGCCAGAACCCAAGATTATGACTTTTTTACGATTAGTTGGATTTGATTCGCAGTAATTTGAGTTTGAATTTATGTTTTTTAATTTTGATAAAGACATTTAATTGCTAGTATTTTCTTACCACATTGTATTTTTAAGTTAAAATGGTGTAATACCATCATTTAACGCATATAGTATAATATCAAAAAGTCAATAATAGCAAGTTTTAAATTATAATAAAGATCTCAAATCTACCAAATCTAATTTTATAAAAATTTTAGGCATTTTTTATAAATCAATGCGGTATTTCCACTAATCAAAATTATTAATTTTTTTAGTACAAATTTCTTTAGTTATTGCTAATAATTTTTTAACATCTTGAGCTAATATTTCTAAATCTTCTTTGGAAATACGATATTTTGGATCATATCTACCACCAATATAAGCATATTCTAAAAGCTTAAAACGTTCTTTTTCTATTTCGGTATTTTTTGGAAATAAATTTGCTAATTGTTGCGAATATCCATTACATTTCTGCCCCAATATTGCTAAAAAATGTTCATTTGGATTATACAAAGTAAAGACAAGCAAAATGGTTTTATATGAAGATTCTGCAGATTGGTGCAAATTAAAAGCGGCTAAACCATTTGCTCTCGAATGTTTAGAAGGATCAATTTTTGTAAAATCAATTTCAAAATGTTCAAAAAACCCTTCAGCAAGTCCATACCAATGCTCAAAATAGTCACTTTGAAATTTTTTAATTTCATTTTTATTTAAATTTCTGCGATCAGCAAAATTAAAATTGTTAGTATCAAAGATTATGATGCCTTCTTTAATAATATCTGAATAAAAATATTGTCCTACCGAAAGTTTATTATTAAGTTCGGCAATATCGTGAGTTAAAATTCTTGGATCAGCGCTTAATTTTAAATCACGACATTTTTCACCAATTTCATGCCATAAATTAGTATTAAGAGCGGTGATTACATCTTTAGTAATTACCAAAATATCATAATCAGAAACGTGGCCAGAATTTTGATGAGGATTGAGATCTTTTTTTTCTTTATAATCACCACGAGCATATGAACCAAATAAAATAATCTTTTCTACATCAAGACAATTTGTACAAATTGTAGTAATTATTTTATTTATTTCTTGTTGTTTATGATCAGGAAGGTATTTAATTGATTTTTTCATTGGTGATTATTGATTTTATTGATTTGTTAAAAATGTTATTAAATTAATTTTTCTTTTTAATAAATTTTCTTACAAAGAAAATATATTATTTTCTAGTAAAAACACTATCTTAACTTAAAAAATTATTCCGTTATAGCGTTTAAAGAGCGATAAAAATTTATAGCCTCTTCATTGGCATTAATTTTATTAAAATCTATAGAATCAATAAATACACCTTCCAATGAACGAGCTCTTGATAAAGCAACATATGCCTGACCGCAACTAAATATATCTGATAAATCGCAAGATATTTTGTCCAAGGTTAAACCTTGTGATTTATGAATAGTCATTGCCCAAGCAAGAATTAATGGAATTTGTGTCATACTAGCTTCTAAAACAGCAATATTACCCTCTTCGTCAAACTTTTCAATATTCCACTGCTCTAAGCCAACAGTAATTTCTTTAGCATTTGCAAATTCTACAATTGGATATTGTTTTTTCGCAGAAAAACCTTTAACTATACCAAGAGAGCCATTTATTATTCCATCTTTTTGATAAGTATTTTTTATCATCATCACCTGAGCTCCAACCTTAAGTTTTAAAGAATTTGATGCTAAGCAATTTTTTTTAAGAAATTCTATTTTTTGTGGATTACCTTGATAAGAAGCTTCATAAACAAATTCCTTATTGGGAATTTTTTTTAAATATTCCTCATTAACCATTTCCACTTTGGAATTATGAGTAGTTAATATTGTTGGTCTAATTAAAGAATTATTATCTTTGGCGTCAACTCTTGATAGTAATCTTCGGTAAGTGTTTTCATTAACCTTACCAAACCTTAAATCATGCAATATATCAATGAATTCTTGATCTTGTTGTCTAAAAATTTTATCTAATATAACAGTTTCCAATTCAAGGTCTAACCATATTTTTGAATTAAAACAAAAGTTGAATTTTCCTGCAAATCTAGTTACTGGCGGAAGTTGTAAAAAATCTCCAAATAAAACCATCTGCATTCCGCCCATTATTTTGTTATTACCACGAATCACTTGGAAAACTTCATTTAATATTTCAAAAACTTCAGCTGAAATCATTGATATTTCATCAATAGCAAGAATTTTTGTTTTTCTAATCCTGCTTCGAACTCTTGACATTTTTGGCGATTCAAGATTACTGATTATTTGTCTTAATGGTATATTAGCTAACCCAATTCCAGCCCATGAATGAATAGTACTGCCCTTGATATTAATTGAAGCAATTCCAGTACTTGCAGTAACTTCAAGGCCATAATTTGAATAATGTCGTTTTAGAAAATTAAGAAGATACGACTTACCAGACCCAGCTCCTCCTGAAACAAAAATATTTTTTCCTTCTTCGATAAATTTTAGTGCTAGTAATTGTTTTTTAGATAGGTTATTTAACTCGGGATTATTATTGGAAAGCAAGGGGTTTAAGATAGATTAAAAAAGGTCTTTGAAAGCGTCTAGGCTCATAAAAAGAGCCTAGACTTAGATAAATTTTTATTATTTTTTATCTCTCAGAGCTTGAATTTTAGCTTTGAATTCAGAAATATCAACAGCTCCAGGTATTAAATCTTCTCCAATAACAAATCCAGGAGTGCCATTAACGCCAATTGAAGATCCAAGGGCAATATTTTTCTCAATTATTTTATTAATTTTATCTTTTTCATTGTTTAAAGTTACTTCAATTTTTGAAGTATTTATTCCAACTGATTTAGCAATTTTTAAAGCGCCACTTTTACCCTTTTCATTTGAAGACATCAAGGCATCATGGAATTTTTTAAAGCCTTTTGGTTCTGCCAAAGAAACTGCAATTGAAACTTGCGCCATTTCAGTTGATACTTGGCCAAGTATAGGAAAATCTTTGTAAATAATTCTTACCTTAGAATCACTCTTAATAAGTTCTTCAATAGTTGGTTGAGCTTTTTTACAATATCCACAAGAGTAATCAAAAAACTCAACAATTGTAACATCATATCCACTTGGAGCATATTCTGGAGAAGTTTTATCATTTAAAAGATCATCTTTTTTGCTAGAAATATTTTTTTGAGCATTTTTAGAGTGCTCTTCCATCATCTTAACTTGCATTTTTTGAATTGAATCAATAACCATCTGTGGATTGGTTT
>CAMASZ010000047.1 GCA_945861125.1 Rickettsia typhi
CCAGTTAAGAAATGAAATTATTGCAACGCAAATAACAAATTTTATTGTTAATAGAGTTGGAATTACCTTTATTAATCAAATATGTCAAGAAAGTGGTTTTTCGATTGTTGATGTAGTTAAAAATTTTTTAATAACCTGTGATGCATTTAGAGTTGAAGAATTTTGGCAAGATGTAGAAAAATTAGATGGAAAAATAGCTTATGAGATTCAAATGCAAATGTTTTTAAGTGTAAATAAATTATTGGAAAGATCAATATTATGGCTATTGAGAAATCAAAATAAAGATAACATTAATGCTATTGTTTTAAAATATCGTAAAATAGTTGATCAATTATCTTCAATGTTGTCTGAAGTTATGGCCAAAGCTTCCAAGGAATCGTTTGAAAGGAAAATAGATTATTATTGTGTTAATAATATTGAAAAGTCATTATCTAAAAGAATTGCTGCTATGGATCCAATTGCGTCAGCATTTGATATTGCAGAAATATCCACAATTACTAATCATGATTTAAAATCGATTGCTAAAGTTTATTTTGCAGTTGGTACAAGATTTTCTCTGAAATGGCTAAGAAGTAAAATTTCAAAAATTAATTTTGATAATTATTGGCAAAAACTGTCAGCAAAAACAATTCTTGAAGATCTCTATTTGTATCAAATGAGAATTGCTAAAAATGTGGTACAATTAAGTTCTAATCAAAAAGAATTATGTCATGAAAAATCAGTTGAAATTTGGATTAAAAAGTCACCTTTCTTAATTGAGAGATTTGATAATTTCATTCACGAATTAAAAGATACATCTAATCTAGATTTATCAATGTTTATAGTTAGTCTTAATCGTTTAAAACCTTTAATTAATTAGCGTTCGTGGCGGAATTGGTATACGCGCAACGTTGAGGTCGTTGTGGGGTAAAACCCGTGGAAGTTCAAATCTTCTCGAACGCACCATAAAAAGTTTATAAAGCTATGAAATTACTTGTTTTAAAAGAAAATAATAATTCAGAAAATAGAGTTGCAATATCTTTAGAATTAGTTCAAAAATATCAGAAATTAGGTTTTGAAATTTTTATAGAAAAAGATGCCGGTCTAAAATCTAATATTGATAATGATGAATTTGAAAAGAATGGAGCAAAAATCTGTGATGATATTTCTGTTGTAATCAATCAAATAGATATAATTCTATCAGTTCAAAGAATCGATGTTGAAAATTTTAATTTTAAAAATGAAGCAATCTTAATATGTCTCGCTAATCCTTACTTTCAAAAAGAAAAAATCAGAAATATTTGTGAAAAAAATATTTCATTATTTGCTTTGGAATTGTTGCCAAGAATTTCAAGAGCTCAATATATTGATGTTCTATCCTCCCAGAGTAACATTGCTGGTTACAGGGCTGTTATTGATGGAGCCTATGAGATTCAAAAATGTTTACCAATGATGATTACTGCTGCTGGAACAATATCAGCTGCAAAGTTTATGATAATTGGAGCTGGAGTTGCCGGCTTACAAGCTATTGCAACTGCAAAAAGATTGGGGGCAATTGTTTGTGCTTTTGATGTCAGAAGTTCTGCTAAAGAGCAAGTTAATAGTTTGGGTGCAAAGTTTATTGAAGTAGAAAATTCAGAAGCTTATGACGGAGTTTATGCAAAAGAAATGGGAGATGAATATAAAAAACAACAAGAAAAGCTACTATTTGACACAATTAAGAATCAAGATGTTGTTATATCAACTGCATTAATTCCTAATAAAAAAGCGCCAGTTTTAATATCAAAAGAAATGGTTGCCTCAATGAAAAAAGGTTCAGTTATAATTGATATTTCAGCAGTAAATGGTGGCAATTGTGAACTTACTAAAATAGGAGAAAAAATTGTTTATAATGGAGTTAAAATTATTGGTTATGAAAACTATCCTAGTAGAGTTGCTAACGATGCTAGTAAATTATTTGCAAAAAATATTTTTAATTTTATAGAACAAATTATTGACAAACAAAAAAAATCAATTGTTATAAACTACCAAGATGAAATTATTAAATCGACTTTAATAGTTCATCAAAATAAAATTTTAAAAGAAGATTTAAAAATTAACTAATTTATTTATTAATCGATATGTCATTAAAAATAGACCTACCTCAATCTGATTTATTAAAACCAAAAATTACAATATTTGGAGTTGGCGGAGCTGGAGGAAATGCCATAAACAACATGATAAGATCTAATCTAGAGGGTGTTGAATTTGTTGCCGCTAATACTGATTCTCAATCTTTAGCAAATTCTTTAGCCACTAATAAAATTCAACTAGGATTAAAAATAACAAAAGGTCTCGGAGCGGGCTCTTTTCCTGATAGAGGTAGAATGGCTGCCGAAGAAAATATCGATGAAATAAATAATTTTTTACAAGGTTGTAATATGGTTTTTATTGCTGCTGGAATGGGCGGTGGCACTGGAACTGGAGCAGCGCCAGTGATTGCTAAACTTGCTAGAGAGCAAGACATTTTAACGGTCGGAGTGGTAACAAAGCCATTTCATTTTGAAGGAAAATACAGAATGGAAACAGCAGAATCTGGTATAGAGGAATTAAAAAAATATGTTGATACTTTGATTGTTATTCCAAATCAAAATTTATTTCGCATCGCTAATGAACAAACCACATTTGAATCTGCTTTTAAAATGGCTGATGATGTCTTACATGCTGGAGTTAGGGGCATTACAGATCTTATCACTATGCCTGGTCTGGTAAATCTTGACTTTGCTGATATTAGAACAATTATGACTAAAATGGGCAAAGCCATGATGGGAACTGGCGAAGCCACTGGAGAGAATAGGGCGGTTGAAGCTTGTCACGCCGCAATATCAAATCCTTTGTTAGATGATATTTCGATTAAGGGTGCAAAGGGAGTTTTGGTTAATATGACTGGAGGTCCAGATATGACCCTATTTGAAGCTGATATAGCTGTAAATACAATCAAAAAAGAAGTTGATCAAAATGCTAATATTATTTTTGGTTCAGCTTTTAGTGAAGACATGAAGGGTAAAATTAGAATATCAGTGGTTGCCACTGGTATTGAATCCGAAGATATAAAAAAAGAATTTAATAAAAATTTTGTTCAAAATGAGCCAACAAGATTTAAAGTAAAATTTGATAACAAATTTACCGATGATAATGAACAAAAATCTTTTTTTGATCCAGGAGTATCTCTTAAATATGAAGAAAATGATATAAATGAAATCGAAAAAGCTTTTTCTAATAATGAGCAAGAATCTAGGAATAGCAATATTAATGGTTTACAAGAAAATATAGTAGATGAAGATTTTGATATTGACCCAAAACAAAAAGATCTTAGCAAATTTAATTTTCTTAATGATCAACAAAAAGATGATCAAAATGACATTTTATCCACTAATAAAATAAATCGTAGTCAACAAGATAATACAAAAGAGCGTATAGATTTTTATAAAAAAAATGATAAAAAGGAGAATAACGGATTTAATTTATTTGGGTTTATGAATAGTGGTTCAAAATCCAAAAATTTAGATTTAAAAAAAGATCAAGAAAGATCAGAAAATTACGAAGAAGAAAATTTAGAAGCAGATTATGAGGAGATTAAAAAATCAAGAAATCATAAATCACAATCTCATAATCTGAAGGCAAAAAAATCTGTTAATTTGGAAGTTAAGAAAAAAACAAAAATTAATGAGGAAACTATTTTTGATGACTTAGAAGATAACCAAACCAGTAAATTTGATGATGATATTCTCAATGTTCCTGCGTTTTTTAGAAGAAAAAAATAGTGTCAAAAATATACTTAATTTCTCCATCCAAGATTAATAAAAATGACTTTCTACCAAGATTATCAAGGGTGTTAAGAACATCTCTAGTTCCGATTTTTCAATTACGAATTAAAGAATATCCTTATTCTGAAATTAAAATAATAGCTAAAGAAGTTAAAAAGATCTGCGATGATAATAACTGTGTTTTTATAGTTAACGATTATTATGATATTGCTCGTGATGTTGGAGCAAATGGAGTTCATATTGGCTTAGAAGATAATAGTTTACAGAATATTGCTAAATATTTTGATAAAAACTTTATTGTTGGAGTTAGTTGTTATGACTCTAAGCAACTGGCTTTGCAGGCTCAAGAAAATAATGCAAGCTATGTATCATTTGGAGCCTTTTATGAAACAAAAACTAAAAAATCCAAAGGAAAACCAAGTATTGATTTGATTAGATGGGCTAAAGAAAATCTTAATATACCAAATGTCGCAATTGGTGGTATTAACAATATTAACTGTGAAAATTTAGTTAAAGCCAAAGCAGATTATATAGCAGTTATTTCTTATGTTTGGAATGCAATTGATAATGAGGAAAATGCAATAAAATCTTTAAATAAAGCTTGCGTCTTTAATGGCACTGCCACAAATTAATTTTTTTTGTTAAAAAAGTAAAATTAAGTTATAATTTTTTCCTCAATTGTTTTTATCTCTAAATTAAAATTATTATTTTGACTAATAGCCTTATTAATTATCTTTATAGAATGAATCACTGTGGCATGATTTTTACCGCCAAATTTTTCTCCAATTGTTGGAAGGCTAGATTTTGTATGAATTTTAGATAAATACATTGCTACCTGTCTGGCTTTTACAGTATTTTTAGAACGATTTTTTGAAGTTAAATCTGAAATTTTTAAGCTGTAGAATTCTGCCACTATTTTTTGAATTTTTTCAATAGAAATTACGTTAGTTTCAGATTTGTTTAGATAGCTTGATAATATTGATTTTGAGGATTCGATTGTTATTTCTTGCTCTGCAAAGATATTTTCAGCCATTAATTTTTTCAAAGCTCCCTCAATATCTCTTATCGAAGATGTTATTTTTTCAGCAATTAGATTTACAACTTCTTCAGGTAATTGATAATTAATTGATTGAATTTTTTGTTTTGTTATTAGTAGTCTATCAGCAAAATCTGGTTTTTTAAGATTTATAATCATACCTCCAGTAATTCTTGATTTTAGTTTTTCATCAATATTTTCTAGATTAGAAGGGCATCTATCACAAACTAAAATAACTTGTTTATTATCCTCAACAAGCGAATTAAAGCAATTCATAAATTCTTGCTGAGTTCCGTCTTTTCCAGCAATAAATTGAACATCATCAACGATTAAAACATCTATTGAGCGCATTTTTTCTTTAAAATTCATGATCTCATTACTTCTAATTGACTGAACAAAATGATACATAAATTTTTCTGCCGAAAGATAAACAACTTTTTTTGTCTTATCATTTTCCTTGATAAACCAAGCTATTGATTGAGATAAATGAGTTTTTCCTATTCCAACTCCGCCGTGAATGAAAAGTGGGATCTTATCATCAAAAATTTTTAATTGATTATCAAAACCAGCAACTATCTTAGCCATTGATAAAGCCATTTTACAATATTTGGCACTAATAAAATTAGCAAATGTAAATTTATTATTTAGTTCAGTTGCAAAAGCAAAAACGTTATCATATTTTGATAGATTTATAACCTTATTGGTTTGAGTGGATGATTTGTTTTCATTTTCATTATTTTTTGCGAAATCTATATTTTTTTCTAAGAAAATAATATTTATCTTATGTAGGTTGGGCAGTGTTTTATTTAAAGATTTTATAAAAGTTTTTGCTTGAAAATATTCCCTATTAATCCAGTCTCTTTTGAATTTAGAGGATGTTGATAAGATTATTTCATTTTTTGTTTGAGAGTATATTTCAATATCTAGAAACCATTTATTAAAAATTTCTTCTCCAACTATTTCTTTGCAAACGAGAAAGAATGAATTATTACTTTCTTCGATGTGTTCTTGTTTTTTTATTTGTATCATCTTTGTTTCCATGGTAATTGATTTGCTTTCCAGCCGTTAATTTTTCCTCTTTGTTGATTTTTATCTAACTCTCCTTCAAATCCATTAATAATGTTGTAAGAATTCTTATAGCCTAAATTTTTAATATATTGTGCTGAATTATTTGATCTTCCTCCGGTACGACATAAAAAAAGTAAATGCAAATCCTTGTTGTTATTATTAGAAAAGATTTTTTTTAGACCATCTTCAATTTGAATGGCAAATTGCTTATTCTCTTCCATTGCGGGGAGAATTTGCCAAGGAATCAATATCATTCTATTGTCAAATGAAGCAGAGTCGACAAAACCAACAAAATTAAATTCTTCCGATGTTCTTACGTCAATTAATATTGAGTTTTTATTTTTTTTTAAAAACTCTAGGGCATCAATGGGGGTAATTTGAGTAATTGACATTAAATTAAAGTTAAAATTAAGTTTTGATTCATAGCATTTCTCATATTTAAATCAAATTTTAAAAATTTTTATCTTAAAAATTGTGTCGTTGCCCTAGGGCACGACTGGCAAAAATCGTGTCGTTGCTTTAGCACGACTAATAAAATATTTTGTTATAATTTTATTTAAAGATTGGATTTGGTATTATCATTTTTTCTTATTTTTTTGATCAGTAAAGAGATTTATTTTTAATAATCGAAAATAAAATTCTTGACAGTTTGTGGTTATAAAAATTTCAATTTACTAGATTGATTTCATAAGAATGATGCCACTATTTACAAGGATCTATCTTTATTTTTAGTTATTTGTAGTAGATACAGTAGGGATAAAAAAATATGCAAGATTTTTTTTATTTTTTTTGAATTTTTTTTTCGGGTATTTTTTTTGATTTTATAATAATTAAAATCCCAATTAAAATTAGAGGTAGGGAAAGAATTTGTCCCATTGAAATAAAATTTATAAATAAACCAATATGAAAATCTGGTTCACGAAAATTTTCAATTAAGATTCTAAATGAGCCATACATGATTAAAAATAAACCAGATAGAACTCCAATTCTTTTTGAAATTTTAGTATATCTATATAGCAATGTTAAAATTACAAAAGATAATAATCCTTCAAAGAAAGCTTCATATAGTTGACTTGGATGCCTAGGTAAGCCATCAGTATTTGGAAATATTACTCCAAAATTTGAATAAGTTATTCTTCCATATAATTCTAAATTAATAAAATTGGCTATTCTTCCAAAAAATAAGCCTATCGGAGCAGTTATTGAAATTTTATCGGTTAATTTAAAATAGTTAATTTTATATTTTTTACAAAATAGCCACAAACCATAGATAATTCCAATTAGTCCACCATGAAAAGACATGCCACCATGCCAAAAAGCAATTATTTCTATAGGGTTCTTTAAAAAATAGTTAAAATTATAGAATAATACATATCCCAACCTTCCACCAAGCATTATTGATAAAACAATCCAGATTATAATATTTTCTGAAGCCTGATCTGATAATATTTTTTCCTTTTTATTGCAGTAAGAGAGCCAATAAATGCTAATTAATATTCCAAATATATAAGCTAACGAATACCATCTTATGTCAAGAGGACCAATTGATAAGGCAACAGGATCAAAATTAGGAATTTTAATATGGTTATTATTCATTATCTTGCTCTATAGCTATAATTATTATGTTCAGCTATCCATACATTTTTTGGCAAATTACCATATTGATAAAATATATCGATAGGAATTCCTCCTCTAGGAAACCAATAACCACATATTCTTAGCCATTTTGGTTTTATAGTTAAAATAATGTCTTTGGCAATTTGTATTGTACAATTTTCATGAAAGGCACCGTGATTGCGATAAGAAAATAAGTATAATTTTAGTGATTTACTTTCAATTATTTTATTGTTTGGTACGTAATCAATAATAATATGAGCAAAATCTGGTTGAGAAGTAATTGGACAAATTGAGGTGAATTCAGGGCAGGTAAGCCTAATGTTATAATCAGCATCTTGATGAGGATTATCAACGGCCTGTAACATTTTTGGTGATGGGTTGTTGTAATTATATGTTGTTTTTTTACCTAGTAATAATTTAGATTTTTGTTTCATATTTTTTATGTTTTTTAGCTATTCTAAGTAAGAATAATACCAATTATCATTTTAAAATAAACATTCTTTACAAAAATTTTTAGATAAAAAGGTTAAAAAACGAAATGCCGTATTTTTTAAAAATTTTTATCTGAAAGATCGTGTCGTTGCTTTAGCACGACTGATAAAATTGTATCGTTGCTTTAGCACGACTGGTAATACCAAATCCCATCTTTAAATCAAATTATAATAAAATATTTTTGTGATAA
>CAMASZ010000048.1 GCA_945861125.1 Rickettsia typhi
GAATTTGAATATCCTATTGAATATTTAAAGATGGGATTTGGTATTAGTATTAATTATTTTTAACTTCTTCGACAGCGATTTTATTTTCTATAATTTCACTATTCCTATTTTCTTGATCTTGTTTGTTTTTACCAGTTTGAATAATTGGCGAAGCTTGCTTTGGCAAGCCAAGATATTGCCTTACTTGATCAATATTAAATGATATTTTTAAATTATCTTGATTGCCGCTTATTCCGGTAGCTATATTAATAGGAATTGTTTTATTGCGATATCCCGTTATAAATACTGTATTCAATAATCCATCAAATAGCTTTTTATCAGTAAAAATTTTTCCAGTTAAAACGCTATTTATAGCGGGTGCACTCATATTAAATCTAACTTGACCCTTGTTATCTTTATTAATTTTAATTATTCCATCAGCCTTATTAAATACCGTTTTACTATTTTGGTTGATTAATATTGATTCTGGATACTGCAGTTCCTCTCTAAACAAAGATGGATTAAACAACTTTTTAACTAAATCATTTATTGCCATTCCCTCTATTGTTAATAAAGAAATTTTAGTATTTACATCAGCTTGCATTTTTTTTACAAACTCTTCTTTGCTACTTCCTGAGCCAACGATACTTGCCGAAATATTGGCAGTACCTGATATATTTTTAATATCTACCAAATCTCGCATTAAAGGATTTAGTGCAACATTTTTAAATGTAAATAAGCCACTTATTAATTTACTATATTTAAAGTCAATGGCGCCCAGAAAAGATATTGTGCCATCGTACATATTACCATTAATTGCTAATTTTTCTAAAACACCGTTTTTAATATTACCACCGAGAGAAAGCCTGTAAATATTGTTATCATCGATTTGTAAATTTTCTAGTTTTAAAGAAATTTTGCCGTCAAAACCGTCCAACGAAGGTATAGAATAAAATTTGTCAAAAAAATTCTTATTATTTTTTTGAGATTGCTGTGTTAAGATTTCTTCTATTTTATTGATTGATTCACTAGATGCATTTGATGTTTTGTTAATTTTATAATAAAACCTTTCACCTTTTATATCTATAAATAAAGATGGAGTTGAACCGCTAATATCAACACTTAAATTGATATTTAAATCATTTTCTTCCGATCTTAAACTCAAATCAGAAACATATATATAGCCACGACCAAATTTTAAATTCATTTCTTGATCAAAGAAATTTTCGCCATTATAAGAAAGTTTTTCAAATTTGAAGTTTAAATCAGCGTTTGAATGAATATTATTTAACCATAATAATTTTTTTAATAACGATCCTGATGATAGATAAATATTGCGCTCTGAGGTTAAAAAATAATCATCAATATTAAAATCGGTTATTTTAAAAGATCCACCTAAATTACTGATATTCTTAACGCTAGAAATTTTAATATCACCATTAATTTCGGTATTATCATTATTTAAATTTAGATAAAAATTATTTAGAGCTATTAAATTTGGCTCTGAAAATAAATCTGAATTGAGTTGATAATTTTTTAATTTATCAAATCTCAAATTTTGTGAATCAACCTTAATCCATTTTAATGTATCACCAAACAAAAAGCCTTTGCAGGACAGTTTTCCAATAAACTTAGGAAGGGTTGTTGTATTATAAATAATTCCAGAAATTATAACATCAGCTTCTCCGGGGATTCTAAAAGTTGAGGGCAAAATCATTATTTCACCATAATTTGATATTGTAGCATAAAATGAGGCATCTTTGATTAAATCATCTTTATAATTAATACTTTTGGCATTTATATCCAAAGTAATATCAAGATCTTTGTCAGCGCTAATTGGCTTATCTGTAGTCTTATTATCTTTATTACTATTAGTAACAATCTTTGATTCCGGGGCTTTATTTTCCTTATCCTTACTGTCATTAACAACCAAATCATTTTGATCTTTATCATTTATTTCTTTATTTGCAACATTAGATTCTTCAAATGAGTAAGGCTCGGGAGACCAAATACTGTCTAGATCTAGATTTTGTAAATCTAACCTAATATCAGAAGCTGGAATTTTTGAAGATAAAAATATTTCAGCACTTCCAGTTCCTTTGACATTACTGGAATCAATTTTTATTTCTTCTAGAAATATTTCACCATTATTGCTATTAATCTTAGAATTAATTTTAATTGATTTATCATTAAATTTTAGTTTGTTAGCTATGTAACCACTGGCTGAAACATAACTTTTGTAAAAAGATTTTAATTCTAAAATTTCAGCATCAACAATACCAACAAACTCACTATCAAATAAACCAAGATTTTCAGATCGATAATTGCCTTTAATTTTCAAATTTAAAATTGGTGAACTTAATTTTAGATAAGAATCATATTTCTTGGATTCAGATTTGAATTTAGCAAATAATGCCAATTCACTTTTAATTTTACTACTAATAAAACTTCCTTTAGCAATTATTTCTTCTTCATCAGCACTAAGATCAAAATTAATATCATTTATTTCATTTTTATGAATAGCGTCATAATAGGAAATAAATTTACCATCATTAATTTTGATTTTTGGTAATTTGGTTATGCCTAGCACAGTGCTTTCTATATCGGTAATTGAAAAGAATTTGGTACTCACTCCAGGAGTTCTTTTGTTATTACTGTTATCATATTTTTTTACTAATTCTTCTTCGATTTTCTTAATGTCATTATTATTTATTGTTTTTGATATTTCATAATCAATTTTTTCAAAAATGGCGCCATCAATTATAACTTCTTTTACCAAAACCCTTCCTGATAATTTAAATAAAGGAAATTTGATTTTAACTTTTTTAGAATAAACATTATAACTTTCTTTTGAGGATTGTATTTTATTATTAACTTTTGTTTTAAACCTATATCCTTGCAACACAACATCATTTGCAACTATTGTTGGATATGGCAATAGACTGACTGACAATTTGCCATATATTGAAATATTTGATTGAGTAGTTTTGCTTAATTTTTGAACAATTTGAAATTTTAAATCAGAATTATTAAGCAAAATTGGTGCCACAAAAACAAATAAACCAATCGACAAAAATACCGCAGAACCAATTTTAAATGCTTCTGAGTTTTTTATTTTATCAATCCTAGATTTAAGGGTATTATTTGAGCTCTTGGAAAGTAAAGATGATTTCGCTTTTTGAATAAAGTTAAAATTTATTTTCATCTATTAATTAATATTCTGTAATTCATATATGATTTTTTTACTTTCGATAATAGTTTTTTGATTATAATTTAAATTCAAAATTAACAAAAAAAATAAAGAAAATATTAAAGATAAAAAAGAGAAAATAATATAATAATTATCAGGAGGACTAAGCTTGCTGTAAGTTCCAATATTTATTAACTGATGATTTTTACTTTCAACACATGATTTAACTTTGAGCTGATTAATTTTATTATCAATAAATTTTTCATCTATCTTTAATAATTTTGCATATGCTCGAACTATACTAACTTGGTAAGGGCTATTATTTAATTTTTCTAAATCATTGTTTTCAATATAGATCAGATCTCTTAATTTAATTTTTAGAAAGGAGCTTATTTCACTGATATCTAGACCTTTTTTAATTCTAATTTCTTTTAAAATTGAACCAATGCTTTGATCTTGATAATCACTTTCTAAATTTCTAATATTATGTTCAAAATTCTTGTTATTCATTGATTAAATTAAATAATTTTTGCGTTGCATTTAGATTTGCAATATCGCCAGCATTTTGTGACATTTTTATAAGAGTTGCTGGATTATTTATTAATTTTGAAATTACTTCAGATACATTATTTATGGTGAATTCTTTTTCTTTTATTACAATAGCTGCGCCATTTTTTTCCAAAAAAGTTGCATTTTTTTCCTGGTGATTGTCAGCAGATTCTGCGAAGGGAACTAGTATCATTGGCTTTTTAGCTGCACAAAATTCAAAAATCGAAGAAGATCCTGATCTTGCAATTACTAGATGCGATCTTGAAATTAAACTAGCCATATCTTCAAAAAAATAATCAATTGCTATATTGATATTGAAAGATTTATATTTTTCAAAAGTACTTTTAACCAATTCAGATCTACATTGTTGAGTAATACATAATATCTCTTTAACGTTCTCACTCAAATTAAAAAATGCCCGTGGCATTATTTCGCTAAAAATTTTTGCACCTCCCGATCCACCTATTATCAAGATATGAAAACATTCTTTATTACTTTTTTTATAAAAATCTGATTCTAGCAAAACATTATAACCCATTCTACTATCCATTGAAAAATAATCTCTTTCTATTTTTGGAAGGGAATATTCATTTTTATATAAATTTATTATTTCGTCACGAATTGGATTGCCAGTAGTAATAATTTTCTTCTTTACCTCTTCACATATACCAGAAGTTTCTGGAAAAGAAGTGGCAATCTTACTGGCATATTTTGCAAAAATTCTATTTACCTTTCCAAGATGAGAGTTTTGTTCATGAAGAATTATTTTTCTTCGCATAATAATTGCAGAAAATAGCACCGGAAAAGTTGCATAACCACCAAAAGCAATAACATACTTTGGATTATACCTAAAAATAAAATAGCAAGATTTTAAAGTACCAAAAAAAATTTTTATTGATGCTAAAAACAAAAAAGGAGCAGATTTTTTTAACTGCGAAGCGCTGATAATAAAGGATTGAAAACTATCTTCTTTTTTAATAAAATTAGTTACTTTCTTGTCAGCAAGGAAAAAAACTTTAAAGTTATTTTGTGATAAAAGCTTAGCTAGACAGCGTGCCGGCATTATATGACCGCCAGTTCCGCCACTGGAAATAAAAATTACATTTGACATTATTTTATAATAAAAATTATTTTTTTAATTTAGAAAATTAAATTTATTATACCATTACTTTTAAAAAAATTTAAAAAATTAACTCACAAACTTTTTAAACATGAAATTAGATAAAGTTAATAATCCTAAACACTTTATAGATATCAATAAAATCGGTAGTGCCCAACTAAAAAAAATTGTTGATGTTGCAAAAAAACTTAAAGAAGAAAAATTTAGTAAAAACTTTTCTGACTTATTAAAGCATAAAAATATCGCAATGATATTTGAAAAAAACTCAACCAGAACAAGAGTATCATTTGAGGTTGCCATAAATCAACTAGGTGGAAATGCAATTGTAATGAATAAACAAGATATGCAACTAGGTAAAGAGACTGTAGAAGATACTGCTAAAGTTTTATCGCGCTACGTAAATGGAATTGTAATTCGTTCTCAATCTCATAAAACAATAACCGAATTGGCCGATAACAGCTCAGTTTCAGTTATAAATGCACTGTCAGATTTTTCGCACCCATGTCAAATTATAGCTAGCATTCAAGCTATTGAAGAAAGTATTGGATCAATTGGTAAAAAAAAATTGGCATGGTTTGGAGATCAAAACAATGTTCTAAATTCTTACATTCAAGCTGCAAAATTTTTTGATTATGAGCTTAGCATAGCTAGCCCAAAGGAATTAGATTTTTCAAAAGATGAAATTATAAAGGCCGTCAAAAATGGAGCAAAAATTAATCAATTTAATAATCCAAAAGACGCTGCCAAAAATGCAGACGTATTAATCACCGACACTTGGATATCAATGGGAGAAAACGCTGAAAAAAATCAAACATTAAAAGAAAAAAAAATAAAACAATTATTACCATTTCAAGTAAATCTAGATCTTTTTAAATTGGCCAATAAAAAAGCAATATTTACTCACTGTTTACCGGCCTATAGAGGTTTCGAGGTTTCTAATGAAGTTATAGATTCAAAAAAATCAATAGTTTTTGAAGAGGCAGAAAATAGATTGCATGCTCAAAAATCAATATTGATATGGCTATTTTCAAACAATTATTAACTAAGAAATTTTAATACCCCATTTCTTACCAAGATATTGTTCAACAGACTTTCTTTCTTCATCTTTTAGTGGTCTACTATAAATTATATACTCACCAGCATAACCCTGAAAAAATAAGGTGTTATCATTAGTGTATTTAAAAACTGCCCACGGAGTATTTCCATCATAAATTCCATTTACAGTACTATCTGAGACGGTTGTTCCAAGTTGAACTCCACCATCAAATGCCGAGATGCTTGTTTTTGATCTTACAATTGAAATTATATGTGGCTTGTATTGATTATAGTTTGTTGTTACTTTTATTGTTTCACTGTTAAGAGTTCCATCAGCCCTAGAAATAGATCGAAAACAATTTGCCTGACCATTACAATCATCTAAAAATAAAGTTACCCCACTATTACCACCAACTCCGGTGCGGGATTTTAAGCCAAAATAACCTTTTGGACCACTAGCCGGAGATATCCACTGCAATACACCAATCCAAGTAAAACCTGATTGTGAAAAACTATCGGTTAAATCATTGATTAGCATTACTTGTGATCCGGTAGCAGATAAGACCGGCAAACCATTAATACCATTCTCAACAAAAGTTGGTTTATCAGCAACGTTATTTGCTTTGGCGTTATATTTAAAAGAACCTTGGGGATTTAAATCATACCAATTAGTCACAGTTAAACCATTTTCTTCCTCAGCGTCATCAAAACTTTTTTCTGAAGTACTTTCAAGCCAAACCATTAGATCTTTTATTGTAGAAACCGGAGAGCTTTGAGTTATTGACCTAGCAGAACTTAAACGCATTTGTCTAATTAGCCTCGAAGATTGAGTTATACCGGCAACAAGAATTCCTATAATTAAAATTACAATTGACAATTCAATTAATGAGAAAGCTTTTTTATAATTAAGAAATTTCATTTTAAATAAAATTAAAACTAGCAATTGATTATATCATTTTAACTTGAAAATTAAGTGTTTTAAAGCTGAAATGATATTTTGCAAATACATCACAAACCCCTCTCAATATTGCAAAGACTTTGATCATTTTAAGGGGATCCCCACGAAGTGGGGCGTGTGCTAATGCACACGAGAAAAAAAATAAATCCAGTTTGGATCCCCACGAAGTGGGGTGTTGCACTAATGCACACGAGAAAAAAATAAATCCAATTTGGATCCCCACAAAGTGGGGCGTGTGCTAATGCACACGAGAAAAAAATAAATCCAATTTGGATCCCCACGAAGTGGGGCGTGTGCTAATGCACACGAGAAAAAAAATAAATCCAGTTTGGATCCTCACGAAGTGGGGTGTTGCACTAATGCACACGAGAAAAAAAATAAATCCAGTTTGGATCCCCACAAAGTGGGGCGTTGCGCTTAGCACTACGAGAAAAATAAGCTCGCACCAAATTTATAGGATTTATTAAATTTACAACACTGAAAAACTAAAGGTATTACAAATTCAAAAAATTAACAATGCAACACCAAAATATTTTCGTTTTTGATATTGAAACAATACCAGATATAAATTCGGCAAAAAATTTACTGAATTTACCAAATGCTTCAGAAAAAGAATTGAGGGAAGGTTTAATCAAATACCATCTTGACATCACCGAACAAAAGAACCCTTTCTTGCGACAACTTTTTCATAAGATAATCGCTATTAGCTTTATCGAAGCTGAAATAATAAGAGATTTTAACGGTCAAGAAACTTATAATCTAATAGATATAAGATCTGGAGGGGAATTGTTTTCGTCGGAAGCTGAATTAGTGAAAGGATTCTTTAATCATCTAAAAAGAAAGCCTTCTCGCCTTGTAAGTTTTAATGGCAGAAATTTTGATCTTCCAGTTTTAAAATATTCAGCAATGAAGCATGGGGTTGAAGCAGGTTGGCTATATAAAAGTGGTGATAAATGGAATAATTATAATCAAAGATATAGTTTAGATTGGCACTGTGATTTAATTGAGGCATTCTCAGATTTTGGGACTTCGGCAAAAGTAAAAATGAATGAGTTATGTGCAATATTTAATTTACCAGGTAAAATTGGTATTGATGGTTCATTGGTTATGGAAATGCATGATCAAGGCAAATTACAAGAAATTAGAAATTATTGTGAAACAGATGTTATAAATACTTATTTACTTTATTTAGTTTTTCAGCATCATAATGGATCAATCTCAAAAGATTCCTTTGCAAAATGTAAAGAGGACTTAATTAATTTTATTTCTAATCAACAATCATCAAAAACTCATTTCAAAGAATATCT